>CAZNBC010000234.1:0-2998 GCA_964571125.1 uncultured Bacteroides sp. | reverse complement strand
GAGTTCGATTTCAGTGCCGGCATATTTGCCATAGAGCACCTCGTCGTCAACTTTGAGCACCATTTCTTCGTCTTTTGTGCCTGTGCCCACAGCTATTACTTTGCCTTTCAGGGGCTTTTCCTTAGCTGAGTCAGGGATGATGATGCCTGACACGGTCACTTCTTCTGCGGGAGTGGGGGCGATCAGTACGCGGTCTGCCAACGGTTTGATATTCATGACATTTAAAGTTTTATAAAGTTATTCGTAATTACTTGGTTGATATGTCTATACTTTGTGTACTTGCATATAGTGTGCCAAATCGTCAAACTGTCACACGGTTCTGCCAAAATGGCAACTGTAGAACATCCGCACCGCTGAATTGGTTCATGCCGGTTAATTCAGTCCGGCATTTTTTTGAGGTATAATCCGAATTAAGTTTGTATATTTGCAGTTTAGAAAAACAATCATTTTTCTTGTAGCTGAAACATGAAAACAAACCTTAGTTCGCAGATTAAGCTTGAGAGCATTCCCCGTCGCTATTACGACCCTCAGGGAGAGATTGAGTTAGCTGCACTCACGCGTGAAGAAAAAGTATATACACGCATCTTCGAGACCGTCAACGATGGCAGCCGTTACGTGGCTGAGCGTATCGTAAGAGTCATCAACCGCACCGTGGCAGCCCGTGGCAAGTGTGTCATCGCCGTAGGTGCCGGCATCAGCACCCACACCGCCTATGCCGAGCTGATATCGCTCTACCGTCAGGGCGCAGTGAATTTTGACAACGTCATCTTCTACAATCTCAGTGAGTTCTTCCCCCTGAGCGAGGACGGCCCCAGCACTTTCCGCCGTCTCCGTGAAGTGCTGTTCAACCACATTGACGTTAAGCCCGAGAATATCCGTACCATAGACCCCGCGGTGACCAAGGAGAATATGTATGAGTACTGCAAGGCTTACGAAAAGTCAATCGCCGATGAGGGCGGACTTGACCTCGTGGTATGCGAAATCGGCCCCCGCGGCTGCATCGGCTTCAACGAGCCCGGCTCGTCAGCTTCAAGCTATTGCCGCCTCGTGCTCTTAGGTAGCGAGATACGCCATAATATCATTAATGACTATAAGTGTGAGGAGGCTCCCACCACAGCCATCACTCTCGGTATTGCCAATATCCTCTCTGCAGCCAACATCTTCACTATGGCTTGGGGCGAGAACCGCTCGGCTATCGTGAAGGCTACCGTAGAGGGTCCCGTGACCAACCTCGTGCCCGCATCGCTCCTTCAGAACAATGCCCACACACGTGTTATCGTCGACCTCTCTGCCGCCGAGGGTCTGACCCGCATCAGCCAGCCCTGGAAGGTGACATCGGCCGAATGGACCGACAAGCTCATCCGTCGCGCCATCGTATGGCTCTGCAACGAGACAGGCAAGCCTATCCTCAAGCTCACCGACAAGGATTATACAGACCACGGTCTGGGTGACCTCGTGGCACAGTTCGGCTCTGCCTACAATGTGAACATCAAGATTTTCAACGACCTGCAGCATACCATCACCGGTTGGCCCGGTGGCAAGCCCAATGCCGACGACACCTATCGTCCAGAGCGCGCCACTCCCTATCCCAAGCGTGTGATTATCTTCAGCCCTCACCCCGATGATGACGTGATTTCCATGGGTGGCACCTTCAAGCGTCTGGTTGACCAGAAGCATGACGTGCACGTGGCTTACGAGACTTCGGGTAATATCGCTGTGGGCGACGAGGATATGATCCGCTACGTGATGCTTATGGACAGCATCAGCAAGGACTTCGGTATCGATACTCCCGAGTATCTCGAGAAGAGCCGTGGTATCTACGAATATCTCAAGACCAAGGCAAACGGTGGCGTGGACTCAGCTGACATCCGCTTCCTCAAGACTATGATTCGTCGTGCCGAGGCCCGCATCGCATGTCAGTATATCGGTGTGAAGCCTGAGAACGTTCACTTCCTAAACCTTCCTTTCTACGAGACCGGTACCATCAAGAAGGGTGACCTCTCAGAGGCTGATATCGCTATCGTACGCGACCTCATTCTGTCGGTTAAGCCTCACCAGATTTTCGTGGCCGGTGACCTTGCCGACCCCCACGGAACTCACCGTGTGTGCACCGATGCCGTTCTCGCCGTGATTGACGAGCAGAAGGATGAAGAGTGGATGAAGGATTGCCGCATCTGGATGTATCGAGGTGCGTGGGCTGAATGGGAAATCGACCATATCGAGATGGCGGTGCCTATCTCACCCGAGGAACTTCGCTTCAAGCGCAATTCAATCCTCAAGCATCAGAGCCAGATGGAGAACGCTCCCTTCCTCGGCGATGACGACCGCCTGTTCTGGCAGCGTGCCGAGGAGCGCAACCGTGCTACCGCCAAGCTGTATGAGGGACTCGGACTCGCTTCATACGAAGCTATGGAGGCCTTCGTGGAGTATCACCCCATCCGTGACGACAAGTAAAGACGTAAGTTATATTAATAAGGGGTCACAATCCTGACAGCCCTTATTATATAAGGTGTATAAAGGCAGTGAGCTTCCGGGACGATACCCGAAAGCTCACTGTTCGTATATATAATTGTCTATGTGTATAATATTTACCTTATGTGTGAGTCTTACAGTCCGGCTACGTTGTCGGAGGAGGGGAGAATGGGGCTGGACTGGATATTGGCGGTTACCATGCAGCGATCACCGGAGGTGACATTGCCTGAATAGGCAGTGAGTTTTGAAGCCTCAATGGTTGAGTGAGCTAAGGCGTTGAGGGTGCAAGTGTTGCAGGTGCCTGTCAGTTCCACTTCAGAAGTGGTGGTGGATTCGCATGTAATATCGTCACAGATAATCTCCTCGGCGATTATCTTAGAACCTGAGCGACATTCGAGGTTGAGCTTGTAGCAGCATACGTCCCTGAAGCTGATGAGACCGTCGGTTGAAGCCTCGGCAGAGAGAGTTGTCATAGGCATGTCTATGGCTGAGCGAACGTCAATGGTGCCGGCCGAGTGAGCTTCGT
>CAZNBC010000233.1:0-3026 GCA_964571125.1 uncultured Bacteroides sp. | reverse complement strand
TCAATGTGATGTAGTTTTGTGATGTAGTTTAATGTGAAGTAATTATGTCAGGCAAGATAATCATTATATCGGCTCCGTCAGGATGCGGCAAGTCCACCATTATCAACGCATTGATGGATCGCGGCATGATAAATGTGCGATTCTCGGTGTCGGCCACCAACCGTGCCCCGCGTAAGGGCGAGGTAGATGGAGTGAATTACCATTTCCTAAGTGACGAGCAGTTTCGCAACGCCATAGCCAACGGCGATTTCGTAGAGTACGAAGAGGTGTACCCCGGACGCTTCTACGGCACCCTCCGCAGCGAAGTGGAGCAACGTGTGGGACGTGGAGAGAATGTACTGCTTGACATAGATGTCTGCGGTGGAGTCAACGTCAAGAAGCAGTTTGGCGACAGAGCCATATCGGTGTTCATCAAGCCCCCTTCGATAGAAGTTCTCGGCGAACGTCTGCGTGGCCGTGGCACTGACTCGGAGGAGGAGATAACGCGCCGTCTGGGACGTGCGGAGTATGAGCTCGGATTCGCCTCACAGTATGATGTTCAGGTGGTCAACGATGACCTTGAGACGGCTATAGCCACTGCCGGAAAGGTTATCAACGACTTCGTGTCGTCACACTGATATCCGTGACGGTGAATATGCAGCAGCAGGGGGATATGAAGCAAGTGGCATTGCTCGGCGGCTCGTTCAATCCGGTGCATGCGGGGCATACCATGCTGGCCAACTACCTCATAGCCTACGGAGGTTTCGATGAGGTGTGGATGGTGCTCTCCCCGCAGAATCCCCTTAAGGACTCCGACATGGAGCAGCCGGGCGACATAAGGCGCTGGGAGATGCTCAGCATAGCCTTGGAAGGGTCTACAGCTATCCGTCCGTGCGACATCGAACTCTATATGCCTCGTCCCTCCTACTCCATAGATACCCTCAGGCTACTGTCAGCGCGCTATCCGTCATGCCGTTTCACTCCTGTGATCGGTGCCGACAACTGGCTGATGTTCGAGCGCTGGCGCTCATATCAGGCCATACTTGCGGAATACGGAGTGGCCGTATATCCCCGTCCGGGTTTCGAGGTTGATGTCCATACGTTGCCCGAGCAGGTGCGGTGGATTGACGCCCCGGTGGTCGATCTGTCATCTACGTGGATACGCGCCTCACTTCACCAGGGCCGCGACATGAACTATTTCCTCCCTCACGGGGTCTATAAGTATATCGTGGATAATAACCTGTATCGGTGATATCCTTATACACCTTACTAACCTAAAAGTTAATCAAAGTATGAATCAGACTTTGCCCAATAATGCGCTGGCGTTCATAGCCCTATGTAACGAGTACTGCATGGCTGCCGAGAATTCGCGTGAGAGTTCGCTGCCTTCATTCGTCGGGACCATGCTGCGCCTGCTGCCCCGAATATACATCTCGGCTTCCGATCTCGTAAACATTCCCGAGGTGATGCAGTATCGTGAGGAGGAGCCTTATGTGGCTGCGGTGCTTGACGAGGATTACTACGAGTCCGTACGCCGGTCTATCGAAACTCTTATGGGTGAGCATGATACCTATCTTGAAGTGTTCGAGGAGGATATGAAATACAGCGATACTCCTATAGCCGCCACAATCTCGGAACAGCTTGCCGACCTGTTTCAGGTGATGTACAATCTCCTTGAAACGGTGCGCGACGCCACTACCGATGTGACATACGAGGCTCTCGCATCTGTGAGCAACGACTTCGAAAGCTATTGGAGCCGCACGCTCTGCAACGTTATGCGACCGCTTAACCAACTGTATTATTCCGAACTGAAGGGCGATGACGAGGCTTTTGCCTCGGATTACTGATGCCGCCCGGAGTTTTCAAGACATTAATATACTATAGCCAGTCATTTATCTCTATATGAAATCAACCCAGCGTTATGCCGAGGAACTGATGACGTTTCTTGATGCCTCTCCGGTCAATTTCTTTGCTGCGGAGACCGTGCGCCAGACCCTTGTGGCCAACGGATTCGTGCGACTTGACTTCCGTGACCACTGGACGCTTGAGCCGGGTGGAAAATACTATGTGATGAAGAACGGATCGGCCATCTTCGCCTTTATCGTAGGGGAGGGGTTGTCTGATGCCGGCTTCAAAATCATATCCGCCCACAGCGACTCACCCTGTTTCCGTATCAAGCCTCATCCCGAGATGTACGGTGAGCGCGGTATGCTGCGGTTGAATACCGAGGTGTATGGCGGACCGATACTCTATACTTGGTTTGACCGCCCCTTATCAGTGGCCGGACGCGTAATGATGCGTTCGGGCGATTTACTCAATCCGCGTACCGAACTGCTTAAGATAGACCGTCCGATACTCACCATACCTCATCTGGCCATACACTTCAACCGCAACGTAAATGACGGCAATCCGCTCTCACGTCAGAAGGATATGATGCCTGTGATGGGCATAATAAAGGATGTGGCCGAGCGCGACAACTATCTGCTCAATCTCGTGGCTTCGGAGTTTGCCGTAGAGCCGTCAGATATACTTGACTTTGACCTCAGCCTGTATGATACTACCGGGGCATGCCTCGTGGGCGTCAACAATGAGTTTATCACCTCGGGACGTCTTGACGACCTGAGCATGGTGCATGCAGCGATGACAGCGCTCCTTGAGTCGGAAAATGGTGGAATGACCAGAGTGATGGCTATATTTGACAACGAAGAGACCGGTAGCGGCACGAAGCAGGGAGCCGCCTCACCCGTGCTCCGCGACATACTGCTGCGTATCGTCACCTCAGTGGGCGGAAGTGAGGAGGACTACCTCGTAGGGGTAGCCAACTCGTTTATGGTGTCGGCCGACAATGCCCACGCGCTGCATCCCAACTATGTTGACAAGCAGGACCCCACGAACCATCCCGTTATCGGCGGTGGCCCTGTCATCAAGATAAATGCCAACTGCAAGTATATGACCGATGCCGACAGCGCAGCGGTGTTCCGTGGTATATGTGAGGAGGCCGGTGTGCCGTTCCAGTATTTCGTCAACCATTCGGATGTGGCCGGCGG
>CAZNBC010000232.1:0-3027 GCA_964571125.1 uncultured Bacteroides sp. | reverse complement strand
ATGTTCTCGATGAGCTTACGGCCAAGACGGTTCTTGGGAAGCATACCCTTCATAACCTTGATGAACAGGGGGTTGTAACCGGGCTTGAGGTGCTTGTTCTGAGCCTTCTTCATCAGCACTTCGGGAGTGGTGACGCGCTGACCACCGGGATAGCCGGTGTATGACAGGTACTCACGGTCGGTCATCTTCTTGCCGGTGAGGCGCACCTTGTCGGCATTGATGATGATTACGTTGTCGCCACATTCGATGTTGGGGCTGTAGCTGGGCTTGTATTTGCCACGAAGGATTTTGGCAACTTTTGCGCAAAGGCGGCCAAGAACCTGATCTGTTGCGTCCACAACTACCCAGTCATGCTCTACCTGCTGGGCATTGGGAGTAACGGTACGATAACTTAAAGTATCCACGTTTAAATGTTTAATTAATAGTTAATTAGTACGCCCTCACTGCATCATGCGGCTCGGCCAAAAGCCCCACAACCGCTCGGACATGGTTTATTAATTGGACATAATCGGACCGCAAAGTTACACATTTTTTCACTAATTACCAACCCTTTGACCTCCCGTACCTATATTTTTTTCGCAGTATCTCCACAGCATCTCTCCACAACTCCCAAAGCCTCTGCACCTCACCCCGGCTCCACCTCAGCCCACAGTAATTTCTCTTGGCAAATAACGCCTATCTATTGGCCATTATGTAAGATTTACCCTCGGGATTTAACCTCCCTTTAGAAAAAAGCACTACCTTTGCACCTATGTATATATGCCGCCGAGACTCCACACGGCTTCGCACGACATCTGCTACCAAACTTGCAATTAGTATTACCCAATCATATCAAGTATGATAAAACTCTACTCAACAGCCCTCTCCCTTCTTGCTGCCGCCGCTATCAGCGCCGGTGCACAACAACTCCCCAACGTAGGCTTCGACAAATGGAAGACAGCTTGCGGTTCATCCGAAGGCTTCGGCTCTGGCGGCTCGAGCAGTTCCCCGGCCACTGGCGAAATGCGTCAGCGTCCCGGTGTAGAACCCGAAGGTTGGAACGGTTCAAGCGTCAACCAGAAGGTTATAATGGAAAAGAAGCAGGAACTCGTTTACCGTGTCGAAGAGGATGGCAACACCGTAGCTCAGCTCAAGAACACATTCGTAGGCGTACTCACATTCGGCTCCGTTGCCCCCGGATTCATAACTTTAGGCACACCTTGGGTTTACGCCGAAACCACCATCTCAAACTGCGACGGCGGTGTTTACGGCGGCATTGACTTCACCTCAACCCCCGACGCTATCGCAGCCGACTGCAAGCGCACCGATGCAACCGGTGAAAGCTCCCACCTCATAGCCTACCTTTGGAACGGCACTTTCGAATCAAATGTTGGTCCCAAAAACTCCCCCGCGCAGTCACGTAAGGATGTTACCGCTGCCGTAATGGGCAAGGCTGACGAATCAATCGTAACCGCCAAGGGCACCCTCATAGCCAAGACCGACCTTACATTCACCTCCACCGACGGCGAGTGGAAGACCATGGTAGCCGAGCTCGGATATCTCACCGATGCCAAGCCCGAGAAAGCCAACGTGGTCGTTTCATCAGGCGAATTCTGGGACCGTGGCGCCCTCAAAGAAAACACTACCCTGCTGACCGACAACGTCCGCTTCGTTTACTACTCACGCCTGTCAGAGATTGCCTACGGCGAAACCACACTTGACCTCTCGGATGTGACCTTCAACAACGAGGGAATCGCCGAAGTAACCGTTCCCTGCGAATTCGAAAACCGCGTATCACTCACCACCTTAGGCCGTTCAGCCACCAAGGTTACACCTGCCGATCTCACTACCTCTACCCGTGAGGATAATGGCGTTGACGCCACTGTTGTAATCTCCAACGAGGGCGAAGACCTTGACGGCCGTACATCACACACCTACATCCTCCACTTCGCCGCTCCCGAAGTCAAAGGTACCGATTACCCCGGCTACCTCACTATCGTGATGGACGGCGAGATGCTTGCCAATGAGCAGGAGGCCGTGATAACCATCACCCCCACCGGTGACAACCTCTGCACATTCACCCTCCCCAACTTCTCTCTGGCTCTTGACGGAGGCGAACCCACCAACCTCGGCGACATCGTAGTTCCTGATGTTAAGATTGAGGAGACCGCCAGCGCCACCCGCTACACCGGAGCCGTTAAGGACATGGAACTCCTTGAGGGAGCCATCGTAGCTGACGTAAACCTTGACGGCACAATTGACGCCAATGGCAACGCGCTCATGAAGATTCAGGTTCTGTGGATGGAGATACCCATTGACGTAACCTTCTCAAGCACCAAGGGCGGTGTATGCGTAATAGCTGCCGATCAGAATCAGGCTACCGAATACTACACCATCAGCGGTATGCGCCTCAGCAGCTCGGCCCTCACCCCCGGTACAGTCGTAATCGTACGCACCGGCAACAAGACCGAGAAGATTCTCGTGAAGTAATCCCCACTTCCAACCCTATACAAGAGGCTGTGTCAAAAGAGGCACAGCCTCTTCTTTTTTTCACACCACCGACACCGCATCTCCCCAAACGGCTTTGTAACACAACCTCAACACCATCTTAACTCAATATTAAGGCGTCCATCTTGCGCAACTAATTTATTTTCACTAAATTTGCGATAATTTTAGGGGGGGGGGGTATTTTGTTGGCACCCAACGCAAACCGCCTCCGGTCTTGCTTCACGCACGTCATATTCATTCACTGATTTAACTCATCACATCCACTACTCATAACAGACGGATATTATGACCAGCCTAAAGGATCTTACAGAGAAGCTTCGCACAAGCACCTATCTGCGCTCCCAGCTCGTGCTTGCGATTGACATGTTCGTATCGCTTTTAGCATCGTTCGGTGTATTCTCCATCATTTATCTGCTACTGCCCAATACCCATATCGGCACACACAATATGCTGACATGGCTCATTGCCTCTTTCATATCCTCGGGAATATCATTCGTATACTTCAGGGTCTACCGTGCCATCATCCGCTACTCAACCCTG
>CAZNBC010000231.1:0-3032 GCA_964571125.1 uncultured Bacteroides sp. | reverse complement strand
AACAGCACATTCTTTGGCGAAACCTTCGACGTGTTCGGCCTCGCGGCAAAGGTATGACTTGGGAATCAGCAGGGGGAAGTAGGCATTCTGTACTCCTGTAGCCTTAAACATTCTGTCAAGCTCATGCTGCATCTTTTCCCATATAGCGTATCCGTAAGGCTTGATTACCATACATCCTCTCACTGCTGACTGCTCAGCGAGATCGGCTTTTACTACTAATTCATTATACCAGCGCGAATAATCCTCGCTACGTTTGGTAAGGTCTTTAAGTTCCTTGGCCATGATGTGATAATATATTTAGTATTTTATTTGTTTTATATTTTGCTTAAGCTTTGAATCTCAGGAGGATGACTACCTGTTGAGGGTCTTGTTTGTAGCCCGCTGTATCATTTTCGGGCCGGGAATAAGGAAGAATTCCACTCGCCGGTTGAGTCTGCGGTGCTCGCGGGTGTCATTGTCCACCAGAGGGTCGGAAGCGGCCATAGAGTAGGGCACTATCACAAGGTCTTCCTCTATCGCTCCACGGTCAATGGCGTCGAGAAGCCAGTCGTACACTGAGTTGAGGCGTGCCGTAGAGAGAGCGTCGCAGTAAGCGTCCGAACCGGTATCGTCTGTGTGGACGGCATAGACAAGCTTGTACATCATCGGGTCCTTTATCAACGGCAGCAACTTGTTGAGGTGCTTTGATGCCGTACTCATCAGTATGGTGTCGTTGGGGAGGAACAGGTCGTCAGTCTGAAAGGTAACGACCATCACTTCTCCGTTACGCATCAGGTCGATGGTGAAATCCTTTTTATGGCTGTCGGCTACGCCCTTGACGTAGCGACGTATCTCCGGCTTCAGGTCGTCTGACACATGTGGTGTGGCAATATTGGCGTCAAACTCCATATCAAGAAACACCTCCTCGGCATATTCAGGCTCAGTCTGAGCCGGTACCTGAGCCAAAGATGCCCCGGGTACAAGTATGCACAGGAGTGCGAATACCTTGGATATTCCTCTGATATGGTGTTTAAAATTCATCCTCAACCGTTTTTTCATACTCCATCTCGGCCTTGACTATGAGGGGAATATCCTCCTCACGGACATGTGCTTCCTTGTCCTTTCTGAGGGTCTTTCTTACATAGTCAACCAGCTCGTCGAAGAGTTGGTCGGCGTCTTCATCTTCGTCATCGGCGTCGATGTCAAGGAGGCCGTTAAGTTCGTAGTAATCCCATATCATGTCAATGACGTTGAGAAGTTCGTCATCATCACGATATAATGCCGCAACCTCAGGGGAGAGCTGAGTGCGGATATATTCTATGGCTTGTGTTTCGTCAAACATATATTCAACTTTTTACTTAGCTGGCTTACAATTCAAATATGCCTTCCGGGAGGTCAAGACTGAGTATTCTCGCTTCTGGGTCAAATTCCACGATGAGTTCCTCGGCAAGCGGAGTGTAAATTACAGTACCGTCAGGTCGTTTTACCATAAGGAGTACATTCTCGGTCTGGTCATCGAAGTCAACGACCTCACCGACATGATTCGATTCGGCATCACGGAGCTCAAATCCTATCAGGTCGCCGGTAAAGAATCCGTCTTCATCCTCCGCAATGGTGTCAGGCAAGTCTTTACGCAGGCAGAATATGCGTTTTCCGGCAAATTCCTTAGCGCCGTTCTCGTCGCTTACTCCCTCAAGTTTCAGAAGGACAGACTCTGTGGATTTAGGACGCCATTCGTCGATAAAGAACGGCACGAATATGCCATCCATATCAAGGATGATACATGACAGCGAATCAGGGTCAACCTCTGCAGGCAGCAGGGCTGTTATCTCTCCATTGATGCCGTGAGGCTTGATGAATGAGCCTATTTCCTTTATTTCTTCAGGTCTGATCACTTTCTTTTCCTTTTCTTCGTGGTCGGCTGGGGTGCAGCCTTGAATTCGTGAAGGCGTACCTCGGCGGGGTCTATGATGATGCGTCCGCGTGAAATCTCAGCAAGGTCCTTGAATATCTTTTCGTCATCCACGCCGTCAGTGTTCACCGCCAGCATCACCTTCTTCATGTGGTTGGCGATGAGCATTACCAGTGCGTCACGCTCTTCTCCGGGCTCCATCCCGGCAGCTTTGGTGATGAGTCTTTCAAGCGTAGCGCCGTAATGACGATATGATATATAGTTGTTCTGGTATTTCACATCTTCGGGGCGGGTATTGAGAGCCTCTTCACGAATTACCTCGCATGGGAAATCCACATCAAGCTGAAAGTCCGCCATTATATTAAGGTGGTCCCAGAAGTTCTTACGATTCTCCTCGGTGTCTTCCGACGGGAAAAGTATAGCCATGGTGTTGACAATGGCGTATGCACACGCAGTGCGTTCCTCGCGGTCGGGAATGGTTCTGCAATAATTGACCATGTCCTGAATATGTCGTCCATATTCAGGAAGTTTCATCTGTGGTTGTTGGGTGTTATATTGCATATATGTTGTAGTGTAGTAGTCAATAACTTGGGTGAGCAATACTAATGTGGAGCATGATTATCAGTCAAATACACCTTCGATGGAGGTCTCTTCCTGTATGGAGTCAAGGTCTGTATCGTTGCTCCACATGCTGTCGGCGCAAAGGTCGATGCCAGGGAACTGGAAGCGTGCCGATTCGCTGTAGGGGAGCATGGGGTCGTTGTAGACCTTACGCATGAAACGTCCGTAAATCGGGAGAGCCATCGAGGCACCCTGACCGTAGGCCATGCTGTTGAAGTGGATGAAGCGCTCATCGCCTCCCACCCATGTGCCGGTTACAAGCTGCGGGGTGAAGCCCATGAACCATCCGTCGGCATTATAGTTGGTGGTTCCCGTCTTACCACCCATCTGGGCGGTGATATTGTAGGGGGCACGTCGAACACGGTTACCCGTACCGCTGTCCACAACGTTGAGAAGCATCGAGAGGATGCGCCAATAAGCGGTTTCACCTATCACTTCGGTATGACGCGGGGTGAATTCCGATATGATATTGCCGTTGGCGTCGGCTATTGCGGTTACAAAGATGGGGTCAACCCTCATA
>CAZNBC010000230.1:0-3040 GCA_964571125.1 uncultured Bacteroides sp. | reverse complement strand
ACTAAAACTAACTTTTTCATTTTCCTTTGATGATTATTAAGTAAACAATTTATTAGCTTCAAAAACACCGCAAAGGTAGTACATTTCACTGATGTGCCAAAAAAAATTTAGGAAATTTTGTGGTGTGTCGAAAAATTATGTGAAAAAGAATTAAAATATGTGTAGATAAGGGGCTGTGATTTAACACATTGCCTATTTAGGGGCGTTTTGTGCAAATTTGCGGCGAATAGGATATTTTTTTGCCGGGAGGGCGAATTATATTCAATCGGGCACTCAGATGTGGCTTACTCGGCACTGAATTTGCCCGCAACGATGCCGCTGAAGGGGCGGTAGTAGTCCTTGATGGCCCTCATGTCAGCCTCAATGTCGCCGGTGGTGATGAATGTCCGTTCGAGAATTACCTTGCGATGGTCGGCGTCAATGGCGCCAAGAATAATTGGCACTCCGGCATCATGGGCGATGCGCAGGAATCCGGAGTGCCATTGTGTTGTAAGGCTTCGCGTGCCCTCGGGGGTGATGGCGATGTTGAGCACCGTAGAGGTACGGTACTTTTCAGTGAGGTACTCGACGAGTGAAAATTTGCCACCTTTACGACGGGGCACGGGGATGCCTCCCAAGGCTCGGAACATGGCGCCGAGCGGGAAGAAAAACCATGTGTCCTTCATGAGGAAGCCGGCTTTACGACCTACGGAGGTGTAAGCGAGCTCGCCGAGTATGAAGTCCCAGTTACTGGTGTGGGGAGCCACACAGATGATACTTTTGGGATAATCAGGGACTGTGACGGTCACCTCCCATCCGAAGGCTTTAAGCAGCTTGCGGCTGATGTATGATAGACATTTGCCCATGATGACACAGGGTTAAGTCAGGGTTAAGTGAAGGGGGATAGGTTTATTTTGCCTTGTTGGCTTCCTTCTGGGCGGCGGGCATAGCCTCGTTCATGAGTTTCACGATGTCCTGCACGCGGTCATTGAAGTGCTTGATGAGCTGTTCGTAGGCGGTGCGGTAGTAGAGGTACTTGGCGTGATTGTACTCCTTGAGGGTAGCGAAGTCGCGGGGTGACTTGTCAAATGCGAAGGTGGCGTTGGCAAGGCTTTCTTCCTGAAGGTCGGCTATCTCCACTACGGCCTGATTGAGTTTCTCCTTGTCGGCGTTGGGCATGAGCTGACGTGCGAGGATACATTCGCCTGCGAGGTCGCCGCAGATGTAGCGGATTTGTTTCTTAAGTTGACGTTTGTTAGCCATATCGTTGAATATTTAGGTGTTATGTTTGTCTTTAAGGGAATGTCAGGGTATGAGCAGAAACTCCTTGACAGCAGATAGCTGCGGTGGGAGGGTGACTTTCTGCAGCCTCTTTACCGACAGTTCGGCAAGTGTGCGGGGCAGCTCGATCTCCTGACCGAGCACGGCGTCAATCGTAGACTTGAACTTGGCCGGATGGGCCGGGGCGAGCATTACGCCTGTCTCTCCGGGCTTTAGTCCGCGCTTCATGGCGTAGTAGGTCACGGCGCCATGCGGGTCGGTGAGGTAGCCGGTGGTGCGGTAGAGGTCGCGAATCGTGGAAAGTATGTCACTGTCATTGCATGAGCAACAACTTATGTCGGCTATAAGTTTGTTGAAGTCTTCTCCATACAGTTCCGTTAGGCGTGTGAAGTTGTAAGGGTCGCTTACGTCCATGGCGTTTGCCACTGTGCTCACCTGTCGGCGGGGGGTGTAAACGCCTGAGGAGATATAGCGCATAAAAGCGTCATTGGCGTTGGTGGCGGCGATGAATCGTTTGACAGGCAGCCCCATCCTCTTGGCTATCACTGCGGCGGTGAGGTTGCCAAGGTTGCCGCTGGGGATGGTGAAGACCATGTTGGCAGCCTTCTGAGGGTCAATGGCGGCGAGTCGGGCATAGCCGTGGAAGTAGGTCACGACCTGGCCTAACAGATGGGCTATGTTTATGGAGTTGGCGCTGGTGAGTGGCATCTGCTCGTGGAGTTCCTTGTCGTTGAGGAGCTGCTTTACCAGCGTCTGGCAGTCATCGAAGCTGCCACGGATTTCCACGGCCTGAATGTTGCCTCCGTAGGTCGCTATCTGTTTCTCCTGCAGGCGGCTTATCTTTCCTTTGGGGTAGAAAATGACGGCGTTGATGTCGCTGCGGCCCGCTATGCTGTTGGCTATCGAGGCTCCCGAGTCACCGGCAGTGGCGGCGAGCACGGTTATCTGTGGGTTGTCCGAGGAAGTATTTCTTACCAGTTCGGAGAGCATATTCGTCATGAACCGTGCTCCCACATCTTTGAATGCGAGGGTGGGGCCGTGGAATAGCTCAAGTGAGTAGTGGTCGGGTTCGATACGTATCAGGGGAATCTCGAAGTCAAACGTGCGGTTGACTATGGAGTTGATTTTCTCGGAGTCTATATCATTGCCGAACAGTGAGTTGGCGACCACATAGGCTATGTCCTGAAGGGTCATCCCCGCGATGTTGTTGAACAGTGCCGGAGGGAGTGTGGGCAGACTGTCGGGAAGGTACAGACCTCCGTCAGCGGGCACACCTGTAGCAAGGGCCGTGAAGAGACTCACATGTTGAGAATTGCCTGATGTGCTGTGGTATAGC
Organism: uncultured Bacteroides sp.; assembly: GCA_964571125.1. Classification (GTDB taxonomy): domain Bacteria; phylum Bacteroidota; class Bacteroidia; order Bacteroidales; family Muribaculaceae; genus Paramuribaculum. Next base: position 444 of record CAZNBC010000230.1, on the reverse strand, counting down.
ATGACTGTCGTTACCGTAAGGATGATACTTTGCGAACGGGATGAGATACCCTTAGCAAAGGTAACGAATCATTTCGGCATTTCCAAATGCAGATTCACTAAAGGCGTCCACTCCATGCGCTTCGACAGCGGGATTGTATATTGCCATAGGCACGGGGTCAGGGTGATGGAGGCCGGCTGTGCAGTCGGTATAGTGATCGGTGGTAAGGATTATGCGCACTTGGCCGACGGAATCGTTGGTTTTGAGGTGTGAGAGGATGGGGGAGATGACGAGGCGGTCAATGTCTTCAATCACCTTTACCTTCCGGAGGGCAGTGCGGGTGATATGCGATACGTTGTCGGGGGCTTCGATGTGCAACAGTACGAGTGAGTCGTCTCTGCCGTTCACGAGGGCATCAAGCGCCATCGCTGCCTTGAGCGGGTAATTCGTATCATCCCCGCCGGT
>CAZNBC010000229.1:0-3047 GCA_964571125.1 uncultured Bacteroides sp. | reverse complement strand
ATGAGTACGACACGGTGATAAGCGGTGCTCCGCTATGGTGGAGTCAGATGGCCGCTCCGTTGCAGGCATATCTGTTTCACAACGGGGCCGGGATGGCCGGTAAGAATATCGGGCTGATAGTTTCGAGCGCCAGCAGCGGTATCAGCAGTGTCGTTGCCGATGCAAAAAGGCTTATACCGGGAGGAGTATTTCTTGAGCCAAACCTTTGGATTCGCTCCTCGCAGACATCAAACAGCCATGCCCTCATAGAGCAGTGGCTCAAAGACATTGACTACTCCAAACTTCAAGCTGAACTTCCGGGTATAGAAAGCGGCTTAGATTTCTCTGCAGATGCGGAGGTTTACGACCTGACCGGAGTACGAAGAGATAAGGAACCGGCTAAGCTAACCAAGGGCATCTATATAGTACGTCAAAGTACCGGCACACCGGTCAAAGTAAAACTGTGATAACGGCTTATCCGATGCTGACGATGCATCGTTGTCGTTATTGCCCGGAGGATTGGCGGTGGGCAAGGATGGTGGGCATGTTGGTGGTGGCCCATTCGGTCAGGCTGATTATGAGGGGCACTAAGGAGCGGCCGACATCACTGAGGCTGTATTCCACACGAGGAGGAATCTCATGGTAGGACTTCCGCACCACAAGTCCGTCGGCTTCGAGGGTCTTTAGGGTCGAAGACAGGACTCGGGAGGATATGTCGGGGATTTTTCTGCTGAGTTCACTGTAGCGCAGAGGTTCATTCTCGCCGATTACGAGTATGACCAGTAGTGCCCACTTGTTGCCGAAGCGCGCGATGACGTTACGTACAGGGCAAATCTCAATAATTGAGTTAAGCTGTTCTTTGCGAAGCATATTGTAGTACTTTGATACACAAAGTTACCTTAATTTCCGAGAATATCGCAAAGGTGTGGCATGAAGGAAATATTTTGTGTAAATTCAGACGTAGTCATAGGTCTAATAATCAGTAAAACCGATAAAAAGGTTACTGAGTAATGAAAAAGTCCCCTCTTGCGGAGCGTAAACTATTGCTTTATCTTTGCGTTGTAAGTAAGTCGTCAAGGTTATTTTAATATGACCTAATGTAGAATAATTCTTATGACTTACTTAAGACAAGTTTAACTATCTAAAGATTTGATTATGAAGCGCATTGACAATGGTGTCCTCGGACACACCGCACAGGCTTTCCTCTGTGCCGAAAAGAACGACGGAACCGCTCCCGCAGCTTGCGGCAGCGCATGTGGCGCCGGTGACGAAAAGAAGCCCGAACCTAAGCCCGCTGCCTGTGGCAGTGCTTGCGGTGCAGGAGAAAAGTAAAGAGGCACCACACTTTCACGAATGAAACAAGAACGGCGATGTGTTGAATTTTTGACACATCGCCGTTAAAACACATCACGCTATGGAGTACTTCGCTTTTCAATGGCACATAACCGACAGCTGCGACCAACGTTGCGAACACTGCTATATCTTCTCCGAAGGTCATCCACATCTTATCGAGATGCCGTTGTCTCGGGCTAAAGAGGTCGTTGACCAATGTGTCGGGATGTGTGACCGGATGAACCGACTCCCCTATTTTTATATCACCGGAGGCGACCCCATCCTGCACCGTAACTTTTGGGATATACTCGCGCTGCTCAAGGAGCGGGATATTCCTTTCACAATTCTCGGCAATCCATTTCATATAACGGAGGAAGTGTGCCGACGACTGAAGCATTACGGTTGTCAGAAGTATCAGCTGTCGATTGACGGGATGCGGGAGACGCATGACTCCATTCGCAAGCCCGGTTCATTCGATACAACCATTGAAAAGATAGATGTGCTCCTGGCGGGAGGAATCCGAGTGGCTGTCATGACTACGGTTTCCGGCACGAATATCAACGAGATTCCCGACATCATTGACCTCGTGGTCAAGAAGAAAGTAAACGTGTTTGCTTTCGGCCGCTATTGCCCCACATCTCAGGAGAAATCAACCCACATTTCCCCCGAGGAGTATCGCGATTTTCTTGAAAGGATGTGGAAGAAGTTTGAGCAATACAAGGACTCCGAGACAGTCTTTAACCTCAAGGACCATCTTTGGACACTGTTTCTGTATGAAAAGGGATTGTTCAAGATTCCCGAGTCGTGTGATAAAGATACCATTTACGACGGATGTCACTGCGGGGACTGCCATTTCACGATAGAGCCAAACGGTAATGTGATGGCATGCCGACGCTTTGAGAGCGAGGTTGGCAACCTCTTCAAAACTCCCATATACGACATCTGGACCGGTAAGGAGATGGACGCTTACCGGCAGTATGAAAAGTTTGAGAAGTGCGCCAAGTGCGAGTTGCTTCGCTTCTGTCGTGGATGTCCCGCTGTCGCATACGGATATTCACGTTCGTTCTATGCCCCTGACCCTCAATGTTGGAAACAAGTATGAAAGCGGTGGTTATCAACGGATGCATCCCTGCATCAGAAATGAGAGTATGTGAAGTGGCCATGCCTGAAGTCAAGCCGGGATGGGTACTGATAAGGGTCAAGGCTTTCGGTATCAACCATTCTGAGGTGCTTCTTCGCCGGTTTGAGGCTGACCGCTCATATATCCGCACCCCGATTATCCCCGGGATAGAGTGTGTGGGAATTGTCGCAGACCCCTCGGACACCCGCTTTTCGCGAGGCGAAAAAGTCATGGCTCTGATGGGCGGAATGGGACGCAGTTTTAACGGGAGCTACGCCGAGTACGTCATTATGCTCGAAAGTCATGTATTCAGGGTCAACAGCGAATTGCCTTGGGCTGAGCTTGCCGCCATTCCCGAAACGTTTTATACTGCTTACGGCTCATTGATAAAGTCTCTTCAGCTCAATGCCAAGGATACACTGCTTGTACGCGGCGCGACATCTACTGTCGGCCTCGCTGCGATACAGTTGGGCAAAGCCATTGGCGCGAGAGTAATAGCCACCTCCCGTTCGGCAAGCAGGGCCGAGATATTGCGCAGTTTGGGTGCGGACGATGTAGTGCTTGAGGGCGAGGGTTTTGTCAAGAGGCTGCTCGGAAAATATCCGCATGGCGTCAC
>CAZNBC010000228.1:0-3050 GCA_964571125.1 uncultured Bacteroides sp. | reverse complement strand
AGGCGATGAGATTAGTTATTTTAACCATTGGTAAAGGTTAAATCCTGAAAAACTTGTTAACTTTGCAAGTTGAAAAATAATGCATTGTGGAAATGAAATTACCCATATATATATTAGCGGCACTGCTTGGAGGCGGCGTGATGGCGTCGTGCAACTCTGAGTCCGACCCTGTGACCATGGAGGAATTTGAGTACAACAATCTCATGGTCAGCTCCTTCTCGCTGAAGAAGAACGACAGCATCATTTCCAATCTTGATTCAGTGTTCTTCTCCATCGACCTCAACAATGCCTTGATATATAATGCCGACTCCCTCCCGAAGGGTACACGTATTGACCGTCTGCAGGTGAGCATGACCCTGCCCACGGTGCAGGAAGCGAACCTCGTGTACCGCACCTCCGAGGGTAAGGATTCGACCGTCAACTATCTGACTAATCCTAACGACTCTATTGACTTCTCCAACGGCCCCGTGATGCTGAAGCTGAAGTCATACAGCGGCAATGCCGAGCGCACCTATCAGATTAAGGTCAACGTTCACGAGATGATGCCCGACTCACTCTATTGGAATAAGAGCGCTGTGTGTCCGCTTCCTACTTCCCTACAGAGTGTGACTGCCCAGCGCACCATCATGTTCGACGGCAAAGTGGCGGTATTCACTACTGACGGGACCGATGTATGTATGGCTCTCAATGCCAATCCCTATGATGATTCCGCATGGGAGACGTCTTCGGTCACTCTTCCCGTTTCGGGCGATATAACCTCCATCTCCTCTTTAGGAGCTACCCTGTATATAACTGACGGCACCACACTTTGGCAGTCAACCGATAAGGCAGCGACATGGACAGCTACATCGGGCTTGATGAGCCATATATATGGAGCGTGCGGCGATATGCTGCTCGGAGTCAGAAAGGATGCTGACGGTAAATATTGGCACACCTCCTATCCCGTGTCAAATGAAACAGAAGTGCCTGACGGTTGCCCCGTGAGCGGCACCTCGCTCCCCATCGTTTACACTTCAGAGTGGTCATACACACCTATGATGCTCATACTCGGCGGATACACCGCTTCGGGAGAGCTTACCGGCACGATGTGGGGCTACGAAGGCGGAGAGTGGGCATGCGTCAGCAACGTAGGTATTCCCGCAGCCGAGAGTCCCGTGTTTTTCCCCTACTTCACTTTCTCCGAGAGCGGAGCATGGAGTGTAAACTCCTATACAACTCTCTTTGCCATCAGTGAGGGTAAAACTTATATCAGCCGCAACCGAGGTATCAACTGGCAACTTGGCGACGCTTCGCTGCAGTTGCCTGATTATATGCCTGTGCTCACTGGCGCTCAGGGTATCGTGGTGCCCAATACGATGACAGCCTCAGTAGAGCCTGCATCTGCGTCGTCATGGCGCGAGATGCCTGTCAAGGCCCTGCCGTCATGGTTAAAGGTTGAGACTTCCGGGTCACGTGTCTCAAGCCCCATCGAGAGCTGGGATTGCCCATATATCTATATTTTCGGAGGTAAGACAGCTGACGGCGCCATGAGCAATACGGTATGGCGCGGCGTTATCAACCGTCTCTCTTTCAAGCCTATTGTATAAACCGTTTAACCATTGCTTCCGGTGAAGATTATCCACGCGCTACAGTCACGTATCAATGGCGATAGTCTCAGGAATTTTTTCCTGAGTGTCCTCTGTGTGTGCCTGTGTGTCGGATCCAGTCAGTCTGCCGGAGCTAAGGATGTCGAAACTGACAGCTACAAATTTGACTTCGGTGTGTCGGCTGGCATGAGCGGTTATCTTGGTGATGCGAATCAAAGCAATGTGTTCAAGCATCCCGGGTTTGCCGCCGCGCTTTCCGGACGATATCTCTTTCCTGATACCCGTTGGACACTGCGCGCAGTGCTCTCAACCGCCTCCCTCAGTGGCTCTACAGCTGATTTGACAGGTGTGGTACCTCTCGAGGAGCCGATTGACTTCAAGAGTCAGATATATGACATCGGAGTCAGAGGCGAGGCCAATTTCTTTCCCTATGGTATAGGCCCCACTTACCAGCGCTTGCGTCGTTGGACTCCTTATCTCGCTATCGGTGTAGGGTTGACTATGGCCTCCTGTGAGGGAAAACTCTTTACAGCCATGAGCATCCCGATGGCTGTAGGTGTGAAATATAAACTGAAACCACGACTTAACCTCGCTGTCGAGTGGTGTATGACCCGCACACTGGGCGACCATATCGATGGAGAGAAGTTAAGTGATCTTTTCATGATAAAAAGCGACTTTATGAAAAACTGTGACTGGCATTCCTCGCTCACGCTCTCCATTACCTACGAGTTCGGCAAGCGGTGCGTTACCTGTCACAGAGTGGACTGAAAACTAACTACGACTCAATTAAAAGCTCAATATGTCACTTGACAATCTTATACATGAGATAGATAGCGAACGCCTGCCCAAGCATGTGGCCATCATCATGGATGGCAACGGACGCTGGGCCAAGGCTCGCAATCTTGATCGTTCGGCAGGGCATGTCGAGGGTGTCAATACGGTACGCCGTATTACCGAGATAGCATCCGAGATAGGCATAAAATACCTCACACTCTACACTTTTTCCACCGAGAACTGGAATCGCCCTCAGGAAGAGGTGGATGCCCTGATGCATCTGGTGGTAGTGGCAATAGAGCGTGAAACCCCCGACCTGATAAAGAATAATGTGCGGTTGGCTATGATAGGCGATTTCAGCAGGATGCCCGCCGAGGCACTCAATCGTCTTCGTCAGTGTATCAGCGACACGTCAGGCGGCACAGGCCTTACTCTAAATCTGGCCATGAGCTATTCATCGCGTTGGGAGATAACCGAGGCGTGCCGACGTATTGCCGCCGATGCCGTGGCAGGCAAAATTAAGATTGATGATATCAGTGATGAGACGGTATCGTCATATCTTACCACCAATTTCATGCCTGACCCCGACCTATTGATACGCACCGGAGGAGATAAGCGTATAAGCAATTTCCTGTTGTGGCAGATAGCCTATTCCGAGATATTCATCACTCCGACTTATTGGCCCGATTT
>CAZNBC010000227.1:0-3052 GCA_964571125.1 uncultured Bacteroides sp. | reverse complement strand
CTGTAAGTCCTACCAATACTCACCGGCAGATATGCCACTGTCAATGCACTCATCAGCAGTGCGACGGGAAGGCGCCGGGAGAGAGGATAAGTCAGGAGACCTGCCAAAGCAAAATATTGTTTTGTAGTTTTCGGGTTATATTACCACAAGACAGCTCATTGGCATCCCGCTGCGTAGGGGATGACGGCTTGCTGTATGGAAATAGGCCCGTGACTGCCTGACGACAGCAAGACGCAACTGCACCGATGAGACCAACTGCTCTGAGACATACTTTACTGATGCTTGGCTGCCTGTGTTCACAGGGGGCTTTCGCTGCATCCGCCCCTGCCGTCACGGATACGGTGGGCAGTGGGTCAGGTGTGTCATTGAACGAGGTGGTGGTGCATGGCAAGAGCGCTTCGAAGATACTCGAAGAGGGTGCCTTTGCGGTCAATGCGCTTGAGATAATCCCGGTGGTCAACACCCTGACGACTCTCAATGAACTTGTCGACCGCACAGCCGGCGTAAGGGTGCGTCGCGAAGGTGGCTCGGGCTCGGAGTTTGACCTGACCATCAACGGTATGTCGGGCAACTCCATACGCTACTTCATTGACGGCGTGCCGCTGGAGACCAAGGGCAACGGCCTGACGCTTGATAATGTGCCCCTCAATATGGTGGAGCGCGTAGAGCTATATAAAGGTGTGGTGCCGTCGCATCTCGGCTCCGATGCACTTGGCGGAGCGGTCAACATTGTGACCAAACGTCAGCATCGCAACTATCTCGACGCCTCGTACGGCATAGCTTCGTTTCACACTCATGCCGGTGAGCTCACGGGCCAGTACTCACTGCCCGGCACCGCCATAATGGTGCGCCCCACATTCAGCGTCAACTACTCGAAGAACGATTACACCATGCACGACGTCGAGGTGTGGAGCGACGAGCAGGACAGATATATCCTCACCGACCGCAGTCGCTTCCATGACGATTACATGAGTCTTTTCGCTCAGGTAGAGGCCGGTGTGAATGATGTCTCCTGGGCTGATGACTTCTTCATCGGAGTGTCATATAATAAGGTGGACAAGGAGCTGCAGACAGGAGCGATGCAGAACAAGGTGTATGGTGAGGCCTCCCGGCACTCGCAATCATATAACCTCGCAGCACGCTACGCCAAGCGTTGGGGCAGGGTGGGTACGCGCCTCAACGTATCGCACACGTGGGACCGCAGCGAGACCGTGGATACGGCCTACCGCAAATACTCTTGGGACGGCACGTGGATGCCATCCTCGGGCAATGAGCTTAACAACAAGGCTCGTACTATAAGAGTCTACCGCCGTCCGCTCACGGTGGTCAACGGGGGTGTGGACTATCGCTTGAACACATGCCACTCCTTTGCCCTCAACTACCTCTATTCCCGTCAGGGCAATCACCGGACTGACCGGGCCGACCGGTATTTCGAGCCGTCGAACGATGTCGTGGGCAAGCATATCATATCCCTGACCTTCTCTCAGGCATTTTTTGACCGCCGATGGGTTACATCATATTTTGTCAAGGACTACATCAACACCCTCTCAGCCGAGCAGACCGACAACGCTACCGTAACCGGGGGTGACCTCGTCAAGGGTCGTTCAACTAAAAGCTATTGGGGAGCCGGTGCAGGCACACGATATACATTTCTTGAGCCCTTGGCCGTGAAAGCCTCCTACGAACACAGTGTGCGTCTCCCCCTGTCGCGCGAACTGCTTGGCAACGGCACGACGGTCTACGCCAACCTCACCCTCGCCCCCGAGACGAGCAACAACTATAATCTCGGATTCTTCGGCTCATGGTATGCCGGCAGCCTCCACCAATTTACTTATGAGGTAAACGGCTTCATACGCCATGTGCAGAACTATATACGTGCCACCGTTTCGGAGCGCGAAGGCATGATGCAGTACGTCAACGAACCTGCTATCGATATCAAAGGCATAGATGCCGAGGTGGCATACACCCTGCTCAACCGCTTTCAGATAAAGGCCAATGGCAGTTGGTGTGATGCCCGCGACCTTAAGCGCTACAAGACCGACGGCAACCCCTCGGCCACGTATAAAAACCGTGTTCCCAACCGTCCGTGGCTCTTCGGCAACGTGGAGAGTTCCTACACCTTCCGTAATATAATCGATCGCTCCGACCGTCTGCGCCTCGCCGCGGCCTACCGATATGTACATTGGTATTTCCTCAACTGGGAGGCCTTCGGCGCCCTGTCATCCAAGGCCCGCATACCCTCGCAGAACGTCATAGACGTTTCGGCCGGCTATTCGTGGCACGGTGACAGATATAACATCTCGCTGGAGTGTAACAACGTGTTTGACCGCAGGGTCTACGACAATTACATGCTCCAGAAGCCAGGACGCAGTTTCGGAGCAAAATTCCGCCTCTTTCTTCACTAATTAATAGAAAAAGTTGTACAACCGATCATACCAAACCATTCACGACAAACCTTTAAAAGCAATGAACTTCCTAAAAAGACCTATACAGGTAATGCTGACCCTCTTCTGTGCACTTGCCATGACAGGGTGCAGCGATGACAACTCTCCTGAAAATGAGGTGAAGGACCCAACCATAATTCAGGATTACCATTTTGACCTTTGGGTGGCCCTTGACCGCCACGGCGGCATGGGACGCGACGTGCAGACCCTCGTGCGCAGCCTCAACTCCCTGGAGGCCGACCAGCCCGAGATTACATTTCAGGGTACGGGCACGGAGGTAAATTCCCTGCTCTCGCTCGAAACCATACTCAAGGGCAAGTATTACTATCAGGTGCCCGTGTCGGGCGACCGTTTCGCCAAGTACACCATCACTGACAATCGTGTGGAGGTAGTCAAGGAACGCCGCTTCGCCACAAACACCTACTCCACCCGAAAGTACACTCATGCGTGGATAGGTGACAACACCCTCGTCATCATGGCAGCCAATGCCGACAGCGACAAGATACTCTGGACCAAACTCAATGCCGAAGACCTGACCATCATTGACGAAGGTACCCTTGACGTGGCCATGCCCGAGGGCGGCGAAATGTTCACTACTTCAGGCATAC
>CAZNBC010000226.1:0-3063 GCA_964571125.1 uncultured Bacteroides sp. | reverse complement strand
TCACGTCTGCGTATCGTAGGTTCTGACGCCTGGACTCCTCACCCCGGTGCTACCGGTGGCACAGTTAAGGGCTACTCAATCGACTTCCCCGTTGAAATCCAGGGTACCAACCCCGACCGCGGTCCCGCCGAAACCTACAAGGACCGTCGTGACGAAGGTGCTCCCGAAGAGCCCGAATTCGTAGAAGGCAACATCTACGACAGCATCGAGGCTGTTGACGCCGCTACCGACTACGCTACCGTAACCGTAGTTGACGGCGTAGCTTACTTCACCAATACCGAAAAGGCATGGTTCTACGATACGACAGGCCGATTCGTGAAGTATGTTGACGGCACCGAATCAGCAAACGTAAGCGACCTCAACGGTGTCTACATGGTTAAGCTCCTCAACAAGCAGGTTATCCGCACCGCCAAGGTAGTGGTGAAGTAATCCCCCGCAAATATACAACGTTAGGCCGTGTGTCCATTTTCCGACACACGGCCTAATTCTTTCTCTCTATTTCATGAACTCATTACTTATTCATTAATATCTGCCCAAGTCTTTCTACTGCTTCCTTATAATCTTTCTTACAAATGAAATGAGCAAATTGCCGATTACGTTCATTATTAGGATCATCAACCTCAACTCTATGGTTTATAAGACCCGTAATGTTATGAGACCTTGTATACATCTCAAACATTCTTGAGAACAGATGACTACGATATTCTTGTGGAAGCATATCGGAATGATTTCTACGGACATCAGTACTTGCATCGCAATAGAAACACAGTACTGCATCATCATTCTCACTCATAAATTTAGCAAGCGTATCTGAGACAGCGAATAGGACTTTATAGCCGACATAACCATTACCCTCAACTCGCGTTAACGTAACATCGTAGAATACCAGCGTCAATGTAAGTGGATCAGACGAAAAAACACGTATGGATTCGCTGTCATAATATGAAAGGGCGACCCTAATACGATCGCCCCCTGAATTGATTATATCAAAAGATATGTCCATTATTATACCACTATGGTAAACATAGCCTGTTTCTTATCAGCCAGTTTTTTAAGCTGCTGCTGCTTCCTCTCTTTTAAAGTATCAAAGACCTGAATCATCTTTGGAGAGGGATTTTTGATAACGATGTTTCGAGTCATAATCAGTTAAGTATTTATCGTTTTTGCAAAGTTAGTTAATTCTTTCTATATAACAACTTTCCACCTTAATATTCCGGAACTCCGGAAAGATAAAAAAGTGAAGGCGATGCATCGTGAAGGATACATCGCCTGACTTATGGGATTTAGTTAAGTAAGTCTACTTGCTTACTTGGCGGGCTCGGTGGTTTCGACGCCGGCGAGGTCGGGGTCAATCATGATGCGTCCGCAGTATTCGCAGACGATGATTTTCTTGTGCATCTTGATTTCCATCTGCTTCTGCGGGGGAATGCGGTTGAAGCAGCCGCCACAGGCATTACGCTGAATGTAGACGATACCGAGACCGTTGCGGGCATTCTTGCGGATACGCTTGAACGCGGTGAGTGTGCGGGCATCGATATCGGGTTCGAGGGCCTTGGCCTGTTCGCGCAGACGCTCTTCGTCCTGCTTGGTCTCAGACACGATTTCCTCAAGCTCGGCACGCTTGTCGGCGAGGATGTGATTCTGGTCAAGAAGGGTCGACTCGGTAGCCACGATTTCGTTCTGCTTGTTCTCCATTGCGCGGGCATATTCGTTGATATGCTTTTCGCAGAGCTCTATCTCGAGGGTCTGGAACTCAATTTCCTTTGACAGGAGGTCAAACTCGCGGTTGTTGCGCACGTTGTCGAGCTGAGTCTTATATTTTTCGATGGCGGCCTGCGAGGCGTGGATTTTCTCCTTCTCTTCGGCGCTCTTCTTGCGAAGGTCTTCGATGTCCTTCTTGTAGTTGTCAATTCGGGTACGCAGTCCTTCGATATTGTCTTCAAGGTCACGCACTTCGAGCGGCAGCTCACCGCGCACGGTCTTGATGCGGTCTATCTGCGACAGGATGGTCTGAAGCTCATAGAGTGATTTGAGACGCTTCTCTACCGACAACTGCTGATCGGCTTTGTTTTTATCGGTTGTAGCCATATGGTGATTTACATGTAATTTATCGGATTCGTAGCGATTCGGCTGAACCTGACTGCAAAGTTAGGAAATTTTTCTCTAATAATGTCCATAAAAATCTCCGTAGCACAGTGTTCGCTCTCATAGTGGCCTATATCTACGAGGAGTATCCTATGGGCATAGTCCACAAAGTCGTGATATTTCACGTCGGAGGTGATGAACGCCTGCGCGCCGTCCTCCAGAGCCTTGCCTATGAGGAAGGCGCCCGACCCACCGCAGAGGCCAACCCGACTGATACGGGACGAGGGGTCGTAGGAAGTACATCGCGCTACTGGCGAGCCGAAGACCGCCTTGACGCGAGCCACCAGTTCGGCCGGAGTGAGAGCTGTAGGCAGCGTGCCCACCATACCGCAGCCTGCGGGGAGTCCCTGAGCACGCGACGGCTCTACGGGATCAAGTACGGTGCAGTCGGTGAGGCCGAGCATACGGGCCATGCGGGCCGACACACCCTCAGGAGCGTTGTCAAGCGACGTGTGGCAGGAGTAGATAGTGACTCCGTGGCGTATGGCCTTGATGACCACCTCCTCTACGGGAGTGGCACCGGTAAGCGACTTCACCCCCTTGAACAGCACGGGATGATGAGATACCACGAGGTTGCACCCCTCGCTCACAGCCTCGTCAATAATCTGAGGGGTGACATCGACACACAGCAGCACACCCCTACATTCATCACCGACGCTCCCCACTTGCACACCGGTATTGTCGTACGGTTCCTGCAAGCGGGGAGGGGCGCAATCGGTGATGATACGGATTATATCACCGTTGGTAATCATGTATGTATATTTATATATGCGTGGTTACGGACAGGATCAGGCTTCCTTCTCCTTCAGGGAGATGCAAAGCTCGTCGAGCTGAGCGTCGTCAATGGCCGAGGGAGCATCTATCATCATGTCGCGGCCGGAATTGTTCTTGGGGAAGGCGATAACGTCGCGTATCGAA
>CAZNBC010000225.1:0-3065 GCA_964571125.1 uncultured Bacteroides sp. | reverse complement strand
TACTCGGATGGCTGCGTTCCAAACGGCCCGTCTACGGGGCTATCCCCAAGCCCTCGCTGTGGGTGTTCAACAACCTCGGCCTTAACCTTTGCATCGCGGTCATCGGTATAGCCTCCGGCCCGTCGTTCATAAGCTCCTTCGAGGCAGTAGGCCCCAAGATTTTCGTAGCCGGCATGATAGTTACCCTCGTGCCACTGTTCATCGGGCTGGTACTCAGTTACAAGGTATTCAAGTTCCACCCCGCCATAGCACTCGGATGCTGTGCCGGAGCGCGCAAGACTACCGCCGGTCTCGGTGCCGTTCAGGAACGCCTCGGCAGCTCCGTTCCCGCCATAGGTTATACTATCACCTACGCCGTATCAAACACCCTCCTGATCATCTTCGGTATCATACTTGTGCTTTGCCTTGCCTGACATCAGATATGATGGGCGGTGAGGCGCACATTGGCGGCACACCCGTCCAGACATGCTTCAATATCAGACATCACGGTAAGATACTGCGAAAGATAACAGTCAGACATAGCGCGGTCATAGTCCATCACCACAAGATGGATGACATAATGGGCCAGCGCGGTCTCAAGTGCCGCACGAAGATGCTTCAGCTGCATTGTACCGCGATACTCGTCCTTTAATTCGCACCCCAGCATACCCACATCGTCAAGACTCACGTCGCTCAGATACGGATAGAGGCGAAGTATCATGGTGGTGAATCCGCTGCGCACACCTTCTTCAAGAGCGGCTTGTTGGTCACGGCACAACACCATAGGGCGTGTGCCGCCGTGAAGATGATAATAGAGCGCGCTTTGCGCATATATGACGGTAGTTACCGCCTCAACATTTATTACTATCATGGTTTATTGCGATGTTTATTTAACTGATTTGATAGGCCTACGCTGCCGCAGGGCATGATGATAAAGCCGGCGGGCCGTTGCAGGCGACAGAAAAAACGACGAGGCCGACCCTCGGGCAAGCACACGGGCCATCGCCTGTCTGAAATTGAGCTTGCCATGTGACTGCTCTACCATAGCCGTCACCCTGTCGGCAATCTCCTGCCAGCATTTGTCCATTGGCCCCTCCACGCCTGACGAACCCTGACGCTTTATGCGATGAAACATACGCATGGCATAGTCAAATGACACATAATAACTTGGCGCCGGACTCTGCGACGCCAACCGGGCTACCTCACTCACTGTCAGCGGCACTGTGCCTTTTGGCTGCGACGCCACCACTCTGCGGCATGCTGCAAGAAAGTCCCTGTGACGCTGACGGCTCAGCACCTGTCCGTTACCCTCTGCCGACATGCCTGACGACAGAGGGGCATCTGTAAATGTCATATCCATTACCCTAACTTAATCACCTCTTTACAAGAGGGCTAAAACCTCGCTTAATTAATTTTTACAGTGGCAAAATTATAACTGAGGCTTACCCCTTTCAATGCACTTGAATGTTAACTATGGTTAATCCGGAGCCTCCTCAAATCGTCTGACCACACTCCTTCACCTTGCCGTTACGCAAAGCCCTGAACGACTCAAACGCCTCGATAAGATCAAGAAGATTTATCATACTGTTATCGGTCTGAGCCTCATACAGTGCCGCAGAGGTAATACCTCCCGTATTACGCCCCTGCAGCGCCCCGCTCACTCCCGACACCTGCTCCATCAATCGTAATTCAAGCTGCAGGAGCTCCGAGGCACCGGCATTGGCTCCGTTACTCACTACCTGATGGGGTTCTACACCTACATGTTTACCTACACGATAGGGCAAGACTCCGCTGCTATCCGACCACAGCTTGGCCACCTGGCTCCACGATAAGCCGGGCACACGCTGTTCCTCAGGAAACAACAGCACCCCCTTGGCCGACACCCCCATAATATGATCAATTAGAGTTATCAGGCGATTGATATGCCTCTGCTGGTCTATGACATCCTCCACAAACGAATGTACCTCCCCGTCAATCATCGGGTAGAATTTCACCGCAAAGGGGTGCTGATTGTGACCGAAGGGAGAATCATACTCATCAAGCACTACCCCTGAAGGGCTGAAGAAGCGTACGTGCCACCGCATGGTCACGCAAGGACGGCTCTCGATTCCCTTTCTTGCAGCGCCCTTACGGCTACGGTTAATCCGCTCCACTTTACCCAACTCACTCTCGGGGATTATAAACATCGTACCGCGCTCCGTATCGTGACACTTCACCACTCTGCGGCTTTCAAGACTCCATACCTCTATAACCCTGCACTTCCCCCCTGAAGCGTGATAGAACTCACCCGTGGCCGCATCACCGACAGCCGGTACACCTCCGAGTATATCCATATCGCGCGAAGTATCGGAATATATTTTACGAAGCTCATCACAACGATGTGCGTCATGCCCGTATCGCATCATCACCTCACGGAAGCTCATATCGTGGAGCATCCCGACGAGTTCTATATCCAATCCTCTGGGATCCGTGAAACGATTCACGAAAAACCTCTCAGGACTAACTATATCCACCCATACTCCATCGCCTGCCATACGCTTCTCCATGACTACACGCTGAATCACACATCCCGATATAAGGAATTCCTCCATACATCGGCAATCAAGTTCGTCAAGATGATTACGCGATGCCACTTCGCTATCCACACCCTGATCTACCGCCGCAGCACCTTCTCGTGCCATTCGGTAACGGAAACGCCCGACCACGCTCTTCACGAGCTGGCGAATGATATTATTGGTCTGCGGACGTTTGCCGCCACGCATTGCCAGCTCCCTCTCGGTACCCCACACACCCTTGGTGATTTCCATAGGGTCGCTCCATTGATCTCCAAATGTATATTTCTTATATCTGCGCCGACGGTTCCTGAGTTCCTCGCATCCGCACCATGCCTCAAAGGCTTTGTCCAGTATCTGATTCATACCTTATTGTTTATTTATACATAACTCTTGAAGTCCAGCAAGGAATCGTCAAGCCTGTACACCCCGTCGTCGACTACTGCCGTGAGTCTTTCAAGGATAACAGCTCCGGATTGTTCACCCACATAACACCGCAGTCTGTCAGGATACCTTACCGCCACGGGACGACAG
>CAZNBC010000224.1:0-3069 GCA_964571125.1 uncultured Bacteroides sp. | reverse complement strand
AATGAAAGTAATAGATCGTTCTTTCGCCATAGAATCCAAATGCGGAACGTATTATGTGGAGCTGGAGGGATTCGAACCCTCGTCCAAACGTGGAACTAATAAGCTTTCTACATGCTTAGCTTCAACTTGATTGTAGGGCCACGGCAGGCATGAAGCGACCAACCTTGGCCTTAGCCTCTAAAGATTTCGGACGCCTTGCGAGGCTCTCGGTGTCCTATTTCCGATTTATCTGCACCGCCTGATCGAGGAGTCTCGGAACGGGTAAACCCTCGGGCGATGTCTCGTCTGCGTCCCTTGGACGCGGATTAGGCTTAATTTACTGTACTTCGATTAAGCAGCGAGAGCGTAGTTGTTTTCGCCATTTAAAATTTTGATGTCCCATATTATAGAGCGTAGCCATCATTGCTCTGCATGCTTACTTACCACCTCTACACGCTGTCAAAACCGGTCAGCCCCTTTGACGGTGTGACATCGCTGCCGCTCTCCCGACCTCTGTCGATTAACTGCGGGCGATGCCATGATAAGGATTTGCAAAGTTACGGCTCTTTCTATACTTTTGCAAGCGTGATTGCATTTTCTCACATTAATTCACATTTTACAATGAACCGCTTCCTTACCCTCATAACCATAGCCATGGCCACCATCTGCAGTGCGATGTGGCCAACGCGGGCCATCGCTGAATCTACTGCCGGTCATGCCACGACCTCCACACAGGACGCCCAAAGATTTTCTTCACAGCAATCCGTAGGACTGGTGCTCAGCGGAGGCGGCGCCAAGGGCATAGCACATATCGGTGTCATTCAGGCACTTGAGGACCACAACATCCCTATCGACTATATCGCGGGCACATCTATGGGGGCCATCGTAGGAGGCCTTTACGCATCGGGATATACCCCCGCCGAGATGATGGAGCTGATACTCTCCAAGGGCTTTTCCTATTGGTCAACAGGTACTATCGACCCCAAACTCACCTACTTCTATGCCGAGCCGGAGAAGACTCCCGCGTTCGTGACCATCCCTGTCGGCCGACGCGACTCCACGGGCAACTCCGCCTCCATACTCCCTACGAGCCTCATCAATCCCCTGCCCATGAATTTTGCCTTCATGGAACTGTTTTCAGCCATCTCCGCACAGTGTGGCGATGACTTCAACAATCTCTTCGTGCCGTTCCGCTGCGTGACCTCCAATGTCTACGCCAAGCACAAGATTGTGTGCCGCAAGGGTGCCCTGGGCGATGCCATCCGCGCTTCGATGAGCTTCCCCCTGGTGTTCCACCCCATCGAAATGGATGGTGTGCTGGTCTACGACGGCGGCATCTATGACAATTTCCCTGTGGACGTGATGCGCGAGGACTTCGCTCCGGCCATCATGATAGGCGTGGATGTATCGGCACCCGACAGCAAGCCCAAGCGCAATGACCTCATACAGCAGCTCGAGGACATGATAATACAGAACAACGACTACTCTCTCCCCGCCGACGAGGGAATACGCATCAAGATAAACCTTCAGGAGTTTTCACTGCTTGACTTCCCCAAGGCCAAAGCCATCTATGACATAGGCTATCGTCACGCCATGGAAATGATGGACTCCATCTGCACACGTGTCACGGCCCGCATCCCCTCTGAGGCCCGCACCCTGCGCCGCGAAGTATTCAAATCGCGCACCCCCTATCTGCGGTTTGACTCCGTGCATGTCACCGGCGGCTCATCATCGCAGAACCGCTACCTGTCGCACATGTTCGAGCCTCACAACTCGGCCGACACATTCGGCATCACCACCGCCCGCGACGCCTATTACCGCGCCATAACTCCCGGTACACTGCAAAACTTCGTGCCAACTACCGTCTACGACCCCCGCACCGGGCTCTTCGACCTCAACCTCCACGCTTACGTGCGCGAGCCGTTCCGTGCCGGGTTCGGAGGCTACATATCCTCCTCAACATCAAGTATGCTCTTTGCGTCGCTCAATTACAACACGTTGAGTTTCCACTCATTCGGCGCATCCGTCAACGGATGGCTCGGTCAAAGCTATATGGCGGCCTCGGCCAATGCGCGCATCAATTTCAACACCTTTGTCCCGTCCTATCTTCGCCTCGAGGGCGTTGTGAAGCGCAAGAAATACTCCGAGAACGACCATCTGTTCTACGACTACAATCAGCCCGCATTCATCACCAATTCCGAGGTGTTCGCACGGCTTTTGGCAGGAGGTGCCGCCGGTAAACGAGGCAAGTTCGAGATTGGAGCGGGCATAGGCCACCTCACCGACCGATTCTATCAGACCAATCTCAAGGATTTTACAAACACCGCACGTGACCGCGCCATACGCGACCTCGGACAGGTCATTGCCCGTTACCACTACGAGACCCTCAACGACAAGGCATATCCCTCGGCAGGAGCATCATATAAAATCACTGCCATGGGTGTCTACGGCCACACTTCCTACTCCCACGCCCAACTCACCGGCACCGAGGATGAATCAGGTCGATGCTACTGGGGTCAGATAGAGGCAGAGACCCGCAATTACTTCACCCTCGGTCGCCACTTCTCGTTGGGCCTGGAGTGGTCGGCCCTCGTCTCAACCCGCAAACTTTACAACAGCTACGTGCGCTCCCTCGTCGAGGCCCCGACATTCAATCCCACCCCGTCATCGTACAACTCCTTCAACTCCGCTTTCCGTGCCAACTCATTCACTACGCTTGGATTGATTCCCGTGGTGAGAGTCACTGACAACTTCCAACTGCGCACCAACCTGCATGCGTTCCTCCCCCTGCGACCCATCAAGGAAGCGCCCGACTTCTCGGCATGTTACGGTCGCTGGCTTCACGACCCTGAATTCTTCGGCGAGGTAGCCGGCGTCATCCATCTACCCTCGGCCGCCATCACCGCCTACGCCAACTATATGACCACCCCCGGCCGTAAATGGAACTTCGGCCTCTCGCTCGGCTACTTCTTCGTCGCCCCCCGCTTCCTCCGCTAACCCTTCCCCATAAAACGCAATAAAGCGCCCGACAGGCTGCCGATTGAGCATCGGCGGCCTGTCGGGCGTTTGGTTTATTTACTTCGTTAGTAG
>CAZNBC010000223.1:0-3075 GCA_964571125.1 uncultured Bacteroides sp. | reverse complement strand
GGGCTCTACGCTCAAGATAGTGGCTTGCGCCTTGGCGCTGATGATTCTCCAGGGCATGCCCCACGACATCACTCTATTCCTCCACTTCATCGCCATGCTCGGCATCACCATGATTGCCGCTCCCGGCATACCCGGCGGAGCCATCATGGCCTCCCTCGGACTCCTGTCCTCCATCCTTGGATTCACCGAGGAGCAGAATGCCCTGATGATAGCCCTCTACATAGCTATGGACAGCTTCGGCACGGCTTGCAACGTCACCGGCGACGGCGCCATAGCGGCCATTATCAACCGCATCTTCAAGGGCGGCGACAGCCCGGCCGTAGGTATAAATGAGGCCGGAGATGAAAAAAATGCTCCTGCGGTGTAGTGTTTTGACCACTGCAGTAGTCTAAAAAGCAGTAGTCTATAATATAGAATTCAAATCAATCATATATCACAACGTATATGGCTAACAACTTACTTGAGGTACACAATGTCAGTAAGGCGTTCACCGGCCACGTGGCTCTTGACAATGTGAGCCTCGAAGTCCCCGTGGGCAGCATCTACGGTCTGCTGGGCCCGAACGGTGCCGGCAAAACCACCCTGATACGTATCATCAACCATATCACCGCACCCGACAGTGGCGAGGTGCTCTTTGACGGTCACCGCCTCGTGCAGGACGATGTGGCCCACATAGGCTATCTCCCCGAGGAGCGTGGCCTTTATAAGAAGATGAAGGTAGGGGAGCAGGCTCTCTTCTTCGCTCGCCTTAAGGGCCTCTCAAAGGCTGAGGCCACACGTGAGCTGCATGAGTGGTTCGACCGCTTTGAGATTTCCTCGTGGTGGAACCGCAAGATTGAGGAGCTCTCAAAGGGTATGGCCCAGAAGGTGCAGTTTATCGTCACCGTGCTCCATCGCCCCAAGCTGCTGATTTTCGACGAACCCTTCTCGGGCTTCGACCCCATCAACGCCAATCTGCTCAAGGAGGAGATACTGCGTCTGCGTGACGAGGGTGCCACCATCATCTTCTCTACCCACAATATGAGCTCGGTGGAGGACCTCTGCGACAATATCACCCTCATCAACAACTCCCATGACATCCTCTCGGGCAATGTCGAGGAGATTCGCCGCAACTACTGCCACGGCAGGTATTCGTTGCGCTACACCGGTGACACCTCGGCGCTTAAGGCTGCCCTGTCCCCCCTCGTCTCCGAGGCGCTGCTCTTGCCTCCCGGCACGGCGGGACTCCCCGAAGGGGTCCATCAGCTTGACCTCATGCTGCGTGACGAGGCTTCGCTCCGCGAGGTTATTTCCGTGGCCAACGATGCCGTTGAGCTGCGTGCCGTAAACGAGGCCCTCGGCTCCATGAACGACATATTTATCCACACCGTACAGGCCTACAACGCATCGCACGGTATTCAGGAAACTTTCAACTAATCAATTTCGAAGACATACTTATGGCATCTAAATTAGGTATAATCATAGGACGCGAATATACCGAGCGCGTCCGCAAAAAGAGTTTCCTCATCACCACCATTCTCATGCCTCTGCTCATGGTGGCGCTCTCATCCATGCCCGCGCTCATCATGGCGTTCAGTGAGCATGACACCACCACGCTCGCCGTTATAGACCGCACCGGAGTGATAGGCCGGCAGCTTGATGACCAGGAGGCTACCAAGTTCCTCATCGTGGATGTGCCCGTTGACTCGGCCATGAAGATGGAGAATATTGACGGGGTGATCGACATCCCCGCCTCGGTACTCACCTCCAACGGCACCATACGCCTCTATACCCACGACGCTTCGTCAATGACGCTCGAGTCTGACATCCGTCATCAGGTCAACACCATTATCGAGACCGAGCGATTGAAGAAGTACGACATCAGCAACCTTGATAAGATTCTCGACGATGTCCACAGCGACGTGGCCATACAGAACTTCCGCATCGGCAACGCCCTCAATGAGGATGACGCCGAGCAGTCATCCACCATCGTCAGCTACGTCATAGGCATGGGCCTCACATTCCTCCTTTACATGTGCATCCTCATCTATGGTCAGATGGTGATGACAAGCATCATCGAGGAGAAGACCAACCGCGTACTCGAACTCGTGGTAAGCTCCGTCAAGCCCACTCAGCTCATGTTCGGCAAGATAGCCGGCATAGGCCTTGTGGCTGTTACTCAGATTGTTATCTGGGGAGTACTGATTACCCTGTTCTGCATCTTTGTGCTGCCCTTCCTCATACCGAGCGAAGTCATGGGCGAGGTCAACGCCTTCAATGCCGGTACGCTTGACGTGAGCACAATGAGCAACGACATAGACATGGTCCAGGCCATCGCCATGATGTCCAACGTAGGATTCATGATCAACATCTTCGTGTGGCTCTTCATCTTCCTCGTCGGTGGCTTCCTGCTTTACGCCTCCATTTCGGCCGCTATCGGCGCGTCGGTTGATAATATTCAGGACACCAGTCAGTTGCAGTGGATTTCTACCGTGCCCATCATCCTCGGCATGATATTCGCCATGATGGCTGTCTCCGAGCCCAACAACCCCGTGGCGGTATGGACCTCCTTCATACCCTTCACCTCTCCCATGGTGATGATGGCCCGACTTCCCTTCGGCATACCTACGTGGCAAGTTGCCGTTTCCGCCCTTTTGGTCTACGCCACATTCCTTGCCACAGTGTGGTGCGCCGCCAAGATTTACCGCGTCGGCATATTCATGTACGGCAAGAAACCCACCATCAAGGACCTCATACATTGGGTGCAATATAAGTAAACGAACGCAATTTTAGCGGGTGATTTGTTGTTATTACTATATCACCCGCTGAGTTTCCATGGATTTATCCGCAATTCATGCCGGTGAATCCATGGAAAAAGCGTAACTTTGCAGTTCTATATCATCCGAAATACACGATGAGACAGTTAAAAATTACAAAATCAATTACCAACCGCGAGAGCGCGTCGCTTGACAAGTATCTACAGGAAATAGGCCGTGAGGAACTGATTTCAGTAGAAGAGGAGGTAGAGCTTGCTCAGCGCATCCGTCAGGGCGACCAGCGCGCGCTCGACAAACTGACACGTGCCAATCTGCGCTT
>CAZNBC010000222.1:0-3150 GCA_964571125.1 uncultured Bacteroides sp. | reverse complement strand
ATGGACGAGATGATCAAGCTGGCTGCTAAGCGTGGCATAGCCGACCGTTTCCACTTCCCGGGCTTCCTGAAGGGTAAGCAGGTATATGAGATGCTGCGTGACTCGGACGTGTATATAATGCCTTCGGTTTCGGAGCCGTTCGGTATTTCACCTCTTGAGGCCATGCAGATGGGCGTACCCTCTATCATATCGAAGCAAAGCGGTTGTGCCGAGATTCTCGATAATGTGATAAAGACAGATTATTGGGATATCGATGCCATGGCCGACGCTATTCACTCAATCCTTTCTTATCCTGCCCTACACAAGCAGCTGAAAGAGGATGGCCTCAAGGAGATTGATACCATCACTTGGGAGAAAGCTGGAAAGAAAGTTATCGATATTTATGAGAAGGTGATTGCCGACCGTAAGTAAGCTTATCCCATAAAAGCGAATTATATATAATCATTCACGCAATGAAGTTGTTTAAACAACTTCAATTAAATAATTACTACAGCATATATGAAATCAGTTTGTCTGTACTTCAAGATACATCAGCCTTACCGACTGAAGCGTTACCGTTTCTTTGATATCGGCAATGATCATTACTATTATGATGATTTCGCCAATGACGAGATCGTTACCCGTGTGGCACGTCAAAGCTATATCCCGATGGCTGAGACCCTCCTCTCCATGATTGAGGATTCCGGACGTAAGTTCAAATGCTCCATCTCTATCACCGGCACCGCAATTGAGCAGCTCCAGGTTTATGTGCCGGAGTTTATTGATATCCTTAAGAAACTCGCTTCCACAGGTTGTGTGGAATTCCTTAGTGAGACCTATGCTCATTCTCTCGCCTCTATCGAGGAGCCTGAGGAGTTCTTGCGCAGCGTCAAGGCCCACGATGATATGATTGAGAGCCTCTTCGGTGTGAAACCTGTGACATTCATGAATACGGAGCTTATCTATGACGATGACATTGCCCTTCTTGTCAAGGGTATGGGATTCCCCGCAGCCGTCACGGAAGGAGCCAAGCATGTACTCGGATGGAAATCACCCAACTATGTTTACAGCGCTGTGACTGCCCCCGACCTTAAATTGCTACTCTCCAACGATAAGCTCGCTTCGGATGTGGCTGACAATTTCAATAATCCTTCTTGGGATGAATATCCTCTCACAGCCGATAAGTATATGGGCTGGATTGCTGCTCTTCCTGAAGAGGAGCAGGTGGTAAACCTCGTCTTCTCCATGGAGACATTCGGTTCCTTCCTGCCCGCATCCACCGGTATCTTCGACTTCGTGAAGGCTCTTCCGAGATTTGCAGCTGAGAACAACATTGAGTTCAGCACTCCGCATGATGTAGCCCGCCGTCTTAAATCAGTCGGTGAACTCTCGATTCCTTATCCCGTGTCGCGTGTAGATGAGGCCCGTGACGTGTCTGCATGGAGAGGAAATGATTTGCAGCGTGAGGCTTTGGATAAGCTTTATGCTGTGGCTGAGCGTGTTTCGCTCTGCACCGACCGTCGACTCAAGCAGGACTGGGAGTATCTACAGAGCTCTGACCACTTCTATTATATGAGCACTAAGAATATGGCTGACGGGGCTTCTCATGCTTCCTTCTCTCCATATGATTCCCCTTTTGCAGCCTTTACAAATTACATGAATGTTCTTGCCGACTTCCTCGTGAGGGTGGATGAGCAATATCCTGATACAATTGACAATGAGGAGCTGAACTCCCTGTTGCTGACCATCCGTAATCAGGCAGGTGAGATCAATTCTCTGAAGAAGGAGGTAAGCTCTTTGCGTAACAACCTTCTCAACGACGACAACGCTGAAAAGAATCTTCCCATGGTGGAGACTCCCGAGGAGCGTGCCGAAGCTAAGAAATCTGCTGCGCGAAAATCCGGAAAGAAATCCACCGCCGGAAAGAAGTGACGTGAGCAAGAGTGCCTGATATAAGCATAATAATAAGCACATAAAATAGACAGAGAAGCCGGATCCCTCACGGGGTCCGGCTTCTCTGTATCAGTTTTGACGGGGTTGCTTTTACGCTTCCTCCTTATCTCCTTTTTTCACGCGGGAATGGCTCTTGCTTTGCCTGCTGTTGAAATCGCTCTCTTCTTTCAGGTCTATTTCCGACCCGCTTTCATCGAGAACGCGATATTGCAGATAGGCAAGCGATTCATCGGCCACAATCTTTACGCCGCGTCCGTATTTGCGACGCCATTTGCCATAGAGCGAGAACATTCCTTTCTTTATGTAAGCCTCCACAAACGGGTGAACATACATCACGAATTTCTTTACCTGCAGATTAGTCACCAGATATTCTATCTTCTCGTTCAATTTGTCGGTGAAGAGGAGTGATGGCTGAATCTCACCTTTGCCAAAACAACTCGGGCAGGTCTCGGATGTTGCTATGTCAAGCGCGGGACGCACTCTCTGGCGAGTTATCTGCATCAGTCCGAACTTGCTTAGGGGCAGGATGTTATGTCGGGCCCTGTCATTGGCCATAACTTCACGCATATGGTCAAAGAGTTGCTGGCGATGCTCCTGCTTATTCATGTCGATGAAGTCGATGACGATGATGCCGCCCATATCACGCAGCCTAAGCTGTCGGGCTATTTCATCGGCTGCCTTGAGGTTTACGTCAAGTGCATTCGACTCCTGGTCGTTGCTGGCCTTAGATCGGTTGCCGGAGTTCACGTCGATCACGTGTAGTGCCTCCGTATGCTCGATGATGATGTATGCTCCGCTTTTGAATGATACTGTTTTCCCGAAGCTACTCTTGATCTGTCGGGTGATGTTGAAATTGTCGAAGATTGGCAAATCCTTGCTGTAAAGCTTCACGATGTCCTTATTCTCCGGAGAGATGAGACTCACATAATTCTGTATCTGAGTGAATGTCTCAACCTCATTTACATAGATATTCTCAAAAGTGGGGCTGAATATGTCGCGAATCAGGCTCACCGCACGTGAGTCTTCCTCATAGATGAGGGCCGGCGGCTGATTGCGCTGCATCTTGGCTATTGACTCCTCCCAGCACTTCACGAGCGTGCGCATCTCATTGTTGAGCTCGGCGACACGCTTATTCTCGGCCGATGTACGCACAATCACACCGAATCCCTTCGGCTTGATGCTCCCTATGAGCTGGCGTAAGCGTATCTTCTCTTCAGT
>CAZNBC010000221.1:0-3154 GCA_964571125.1 uncultured Bacteroides sp. | reverse complement strand
GATGGGCGGTCTCTTTGGAGAGGCCTACCCACACCTTGTTTTGCTCGGCACGGCGCGTAGAAGACACTGCGAAGTACACCACGGCCACAAAAGCCAGCATCACGGCAAGCTGTATGTAGGGGTAGAGACTCAGCGACCTGAGCAGACGCGAATCGGCGTAATAGAGGTGCTGATCCTGCCCGGGAGCGAGATGAATGTGTATGACATTTGGGGTGGTAATCAGGTATTCGAGTTTCTGCTTGAGGTATTCGGCATTGGTCTCGGAGATGAACAGCGGATTGAGCGAATCTATCGGCTCGGGAAGGTCAAAGTTACGGTGATCAAGGATGTTTCCCGCGTCATCGGTGAGTATTACGGGTATATTGCGGTTCTCTTCGAGGATACTCAGCAGGAAGTCAAGCGAGGTGTCGGGCGAGGAGCTTTCGCCGTTATCAATATCGGCTATCTGCTTGGTGGCGCCGGCCCAAATCTGCATACGGGCACGCTCCTGAGCCGAGAGGTCATCGACCAGAAGATTGGAGAGGTAGAGAAAGACTCCCACCACTGCCAGCGAGATGAGCAAGAATGCCGCTGTGGCCAAGCGACGTACGTCGTATATGTTCATTTCAAAAAAATTAACGTCATTTGTCGGAGGTTTATTGCTCCGTAGGCGTTATCTTTGCGTACATGAACACTAATACTCAGGCCACTATTCTATGGGCCGACGACGAGATTGACCTCCTTAAACCCCATATACTCTTTCTGAGGTCGAAAGGCTACACTATCGAGACCGTAAACAACGGTGCCGACGCATTGGCGATGGCCGAAAAGCACCCCTATGACCTGATAATTCTTGACGAGAATATGCCCGGCATCACCGGACTCGAAACCCTCGCCCGACTTAAGCAGATGCTTCCGGGGGTACCGGTCATAATGATAACTAAGAGCGAGGAGGAGAATATCATGGATCAGGCGGTAGGCAGTAAGATAGCCGACTACCTTATCAAGCCCGTCAATCCGAGTCAGATTCTTCTGTCTATCAAGAAAAATCTTCACTCCCCCGCCTTGATATCCGACCAGGCATCAACTGACTACCGTCAGGAATTCACCCGCCTCGGGGCTGAAATCAATGATTGCCGCACTGTGGAGGATTGGAAAAGCGTGTATCGCAAGCTTACTTTCTGGAGTCTTGAGCTGTCGGGGGCGGATGCGGCGATGGCCGATCTGCACACCATGCAGATGCGCGAGGCCAACGCCGCCTTCGGCAAGATGGTGAAGCGCAACTACGAACAATGGCTTAATCCTGACGGAGACCGTCCGGTAATGAGTCCGAATATATTCAGTCGCAAAGTATTCCCCCTGCTTGACCAAGGCGAAAAAGTGTTCTTCATACTCATCGATAATTTCCGTTACGACCAGTGGCTGACCATACGTCCGCTGCTGAGCGACTACTACACATTCGCCTCCGATGACCTTTACTGCTCTATTCTCCCCACCGCGACGCAGTATGCCCGCAATGCCATTTTCTCCGGACTCATGCCTCTGGAGATAGCCCGCCTGTTCCCTGACCTGTGGGTGGACGAGGACTCCGAAGAGGGCAAGAATCTCAACGAGGCGCCAATGATAGCCACTCAACTTGAGCGATACAGGAAGAAATACAAATTTTCATACAACAAAATCAACGATTCCGCCGCTGGTGAACGCCTGTTGCGTGACTTCGCCAATCTGGAGAACAACGACCTGAATGTAGTGGTGTTCAACTTCATCGACATGCTGTCACACGCACGTACCGAGAGCCGCATGATACGCGAACTGGCCGTCAACGATGCCGCCTATCGCTCGCTCACCGAGTCGTGGGTGCGCCATACCACCATTCTTGACCTCCTGCGCCGTATTGCCGACAAGGGCTACAAGGTGATTCTCACCACCGACCACGGCACCATACGCGTGGATAACCCCATAAAGGTAGTGGGCGACAAGAATACCAACACCAATCTGCGCTACAAGGTAGGGCGCAATCTCAACTACAATTCCCGTCAGGTATTCGACATGCGCCGTCCGGAAGATTTCGGGTTGCCTGCCCCCAACATGAGTTCCACATATATCTTCGCCCTGTCAAACGACTATCTGGTGTACCCCAACAACTACAACCATTTCGTACAATACTACGACGGTACGTTCCAGCACGGAGGCATATCAATGGAGGAGATGCTCGTGCCTCTCGTTACCATGACGCCTAAAGGGAAGTAGTCCCGGCACTACACTATAACTCTGACCAAACTTCATTATAGAAATACGATATAGCAATGATTGAAAAAACCATAACCATAGCCGATACCGCCTCGCTCCCCGAAGCGGCCAAAGAGTTTGTCAACCTCATGGGTGACGCTACCGTTTTCGCCTTCAAGGGCGAGATGGGAGCCGGTAAGACCACATTTATCAACGAGCTGGCACGTCAGCTCGGCGTGACAGAGGATTTCACCTCGTCACCCTCCTTCGCGCTTATCAACGAATATCGCTCGGATACGACGGCGGAACTCATATACCACTTCGATCTATACCGTCTTGAATCGCTTGAAGACGCATTCGAAATAGGCGTGGAAGACTATTTCGACTCCGGCGCTCTGTGTCTCATAGAGTGGCCTGACCTGATAGCCGACATACTTCCCGAAGATACCGTGTGGGTCAACGTAACTGTCAATCCCGACTCGACACGTACCCTCACCCTCTCAATCCCGGAGTAAATCAAGGATAAATGAACAGACACGTACTCACAGGCTGCCTCGCGATGACTATCGCGGGTGCATCAGCCCAGACCATAGTTGAGACCTCAGCCTACCGCTGGCATGGCGACACCATAACTCAAGGTGTGTATATGGCCACTGCCCCGTCGGCCACTGAGATTATCTCGACCTATTCGGCACAGCCGGGCTACTACATGGGCGTAGACAAGCAATGGCGACTCAAGAACGACATATCATCCTACCCGCGGCTGACAACGCCCAACCGCCTCCACGAGGCCATCTACAACATGGGTCTTGACGAGATGGTCAATGCCGTGGAGCCGGACACCACCCTTCGCACCGGCAAAGAATGGGCCGGAGTGTGGACTCGTGACGTGAGCTACTCCATACTTCTGTCCATGGCTTACATGCAGCCCGAGGCGTCGAAGATA
>CAZNBC010000220.1:0-3162 GCA_964571125.1 uncultured Bacteroides sp. | reverse complement strand
TCTTCATTGAAACCGTTGGCGTTGGCCAGAGCGAAACCGCCGTTCACTCGATGGTCGACTTTTTCCTGCTCATTCAGCTTGCCGGCACCGGCGACGAACTGCAGGGCATCAAACGCGGCATCATGGAAATGGCCGACGGCATAGTCATCAACAAAGCCGACGGCGACAATATAGACCGTGCCCGACTTGCTCAGGCGCAGTTCCGCAGCGCACTCCATCTCTTCCCCACCCCTGAATCAGGCTGGACACCCGAGGTACTCACCTACTCAGGCTATTACGAGTTAGGTATACCCGAGGTATGGGACATGATAGACCGCTACTTCGATTTTGTGAAAGCCAATGGTTACTTCGACCGTAAACGTGCCGGACAGGCCCGCTACTGGATGTACGAGACGATCGATGAGCAGTTGCGCAACAACTTCTACCGCAACCCCGAAGTAGAGCAGCGTCTCGCCGCCCTTGAACAACAGGTGCTGTCCAATACCCGCTCCTCCTTTATCGCCGCCCGCGACATCCTCGACTTCTACGCCACCCTCCGCTGAGCTTCAACCTGAGAGATACGCGAAGAGCGGGGGCCGTTCTTGAGGCGGGTGATGATTACGGCAGTGAGGGTGTAGGCTGCGCTGAGCACCCAGAGCATCGTGTAGGGGAAGGATTCTTCCGCGAGGGTGGCGCCGTTAGAGTTGATGCGCACAAACGCTTCGACACCCCATGTGGCAGGAACGCAATCGCCTATAAGTCTCCAGAATTCAGGCATGGCGTAACGCGGCCATGTGATACCCGACAGGAACAGGAACACTACTGAGGTGAACACCACTACCAACAGCGACGTCTCACGCTCGGTAACGAGGCTTCCGAGGGTAATGCCCAGCATAGACGAGGCAATCAGCAGTGGCAGCGCCAATGCGGCGACATGCCAGGGGTTGCACACATGCGGCAGAGAAAACATTACCGGCACTATGTGGAGCATATACAGCAGCAGAGGGGCGTAGATGGTAGTATAGCAAAGCGTCTTGCCGATAACCGTGCAGAGCGGCCCGGCAGGTACCGCCATAGGGTCGTAGCCGTGGTTACGGCGCTTGCGCTCCGAGGCACCGCCTGACAGCATGGTCACGCCGAGTATCATACTCTGCTGAAGTATGAGTATAAGTATCGCGGGAATGATGAAAGAGGCGAAACCTTGTGTCACGTCGCCCAACATTTCCGACTCCGAGCTCACCATCGGGGCCACGCTTGTGGCCGTCTCACCTATGAGTCCCAGATTGTCTATCTTCTCCATCTGTATTTTGGCACCGTAGGCTATCTGCACATTGGTCAGGGCGAACAGATATGTGCGGTAACGCAACAGGAGGCCCATATCATTGTAGAAAGGCACTACGGACTGCTCACCGTTGCCGATATTCTTGGCGAAATCAGAGGGGATATACATCACACCGTAGACATCCTTTTCGGCCATGGCACGGCGTGCCGACTCCATATCGGGAAGATAATTCCACACCTTGATACCGTCCGTAGCGTCAACCATGCGCACAAACTCACGGCTCTCGGACGTACGGCTGTCATCGACCACCGCTATGGGCAAATCGCGCAGTATCTCGGGATTGTATATGAGAGTGTACACCACAGGGTAAGGGGTGGGCAGTGCAAGGAAGAACAGGAGCACCCCGGCATCGGAAAACACAAGGCGAAACTCCCTGCGCCACACCTTGAAGAGGGTGACAAACCATGTAGCTATGTCGCGGAATATCTTCATCAGGGTACGTATATGGGGTTAAGATAGCGCTTGCGCAGACGGCCGAGACGGACGGCCGCTATGGCAACCAGCGGGAACACCAGCAGCCACACGTAGTAGAGGCGCGAATAGTAAAGTTCAATACCGTTGAGGGCCTGGTCTATATAGATGAGGAAGTACCAGCGTATGGGCAGTATGTAGGCGAAGATGCCTATGGCACCGTACATACGGTCTACAGGGAACGAGAATCCAGCAACAGAGAAAGAAAGTATGCCTATGAGCGAGCAGAGAGACAGTGACAGGCGCAGATTGGGCACCACGCAACACATTATGAGGCCGAACGACTGGCAACCCACCACAAGCAACAGCATGGCTACAAGCATGTGCCACAGCGGACAGTTGAGCGGGAAGTGCTCGAAGCCGAAGAGATAGGCCTGCATGAAGAATCCCACGAGGGTGAACAGCACCGTCTGCGGGGCGAGTTTACCGAAGAGCGCCACATAAATATTACCGCCGGCCACACGCAGAGCCTCCGGGGAGGTGCCTCGCTTAATCTCCTCACAAACCGAGAAGCAAGTGACGAGCATGACCATCAGGGCCAGCAGACAGGGCAGGAAAGAGTTGCCGAGATAGATGGTATAGTTAGTCCAGGGGTTACCGAGAGGATGAGTGTAGTAACTCACGGGGCTTATAAGCGCCATAGCCTGATCGGATGTGGCACCGAGGCTTGTCAGTGTGGTCTGCACCAGTCCGGCAGTAGTGGTCACGGCCGTTGTCTTGAAACCCTTGAACGAGAGTGTGCCGGGCACGAACACCGTCATATTGGAGTAGTAGGTCAGCGTAGGGTCCTTACCGGCCAAGGCGTCACTCTGGAAATTCTCGGGTATAAGGAAGAACCCGAAGGTCTCTCCACGCTGCACACGGCTGCGGGCATCGTGGTAAGAGAGATCCTTGTATTGGATATCTATCAGCTCGCTTGACCCAAGATTGCGCGTAACGGTGCGCGACAACTGACTGTGGTCAAGATCCACCACCGATACAGGTACCTTGAGCGGCAACCCCTCATTCATCAGGTCAATGAAGTAGAAGCTGAACAGCAGCGGCACAATGAGTATGGCGGCGATATACATCTTGCGGGAGACGAGCAGACGCCATCCGCGATGTAGCGAGCTTATGAGTGGATTTGATGCCAAAACTTGAATCTATTTAGTCGGAAGTCGAAGTTATCAGGGACGATATATTACGCTCATGCCGGGACGAAGGTCGGGCTGATCCTCCACGGGACGGGCCTTTATCTGGAAGGTGCGTGAATCCCAGTCACCGGTTGACTTGGTGGCATGCCATGTGGCATAGCTTCCAAGGTCGCGTACATAGTGTGTGATGGCACATTCTACAACTGCCGGGTGAGTCATCAAGGCACTTTCCACCTC
>CAZNBC010000219.1:0-3168 GCA_964571125.1 uncultured Bacteroides sp. | reverse complement strand
GGGGAAACATCTTTTGTCCGCGGGTTACGCCCTTTCGGGCTCACCCACGGCTATTCTTTGCGGAGCAAAGCGGTAAACCGATGAAACGGGACATCTCCTCCGGGATGTCCGCCTCCGCCGATGGGCCGCCGATTGTTCCGATTACTCCAAGCGGGGGCGAAGAGGGGTGTTGTGTTAAATAATCTTAAAGGGGAGGGGCGAAAGGCGCGCGGGGCGCGGTAATTCGACTGAGTGTTAGTAATTTTGCCTTAATTATAGACTAAACTTACTTAACAAACCAATCATGAAGAGGCTCTACTTCCTTCTTTCATTGGTGATGACTGTCTTTATAGCCGGCGCCCAAACGGTGACAGATGTCATCACAGCGAATACTTTTTCAACATCGAATGTCTCTGAAGCTACCAAATTGCGCGGTACTACAGAGTCAGGTAATGAATATGAGGTATTTGCTCCGATTTCGAGTTTACTTGGGTCAAGGTATATTTCCCTCAATCCCGTCAGCACTAATGGCGGCATCGTGGCTGTAAAGGCTGAGGGTATAGTAAAGTCAGTGCGTTGCCAGTTCGGTACATTTACCGGTGGTTCTGCTGTTCTTGACATTTATGGCGCGCATGAACCCTTTGCTGTTGCCGATATGTACTCAGGCAACGGTAAATGTCAGGTAATCGGCTCGGTTACCAAATCAAATCCCGCCACAAGTATTGAAGGAGAGTGGGAATATATAGGTGTACGCAGTAAGACAGGTACGATTTACCTCGTTCAGCTCACCATCGAGTATGACAATACTCCCGCATGGATGCCCCGCGTGAACTACACTGTGGGCAGTGGCGGTACGATGACCGTGACTCTTCCCGAAGAGGACAACAAGGAAGTCAAGAGTGGTGAGGTGCTCAACGTAGGTCAGACCGTACAGTTTGACGTAAAGGCCAATAAGAGTTACGTAATAGAAGCCCTCACCGTCAACGGTGAGACTCTGGCTCCCGCTACCTATAACAGCGCATACACCCTCTCGCTGACTGCCAACGAGGGCGTGACCCTTAACGTGAATGTGACCTTCAAGGCTATTCAGACGGCTAAAGCTACCGTAACATTCAGCGCCGGCGAAGGCGGTAAGATTACTGCCGTAGACTGCACCGACTATCTCCCCCTGGAGAGCGGTCAGAAGATAGACACTCCTCATAACGTAGCATTCGTGGCCACTCCCGAGGAGGGCTACAGCGTGGGCACATTTAAGGTCAACGGTGTCGTGACCGAATCACCCGTCATCGGTCAGACCCTGACCAATCTGATACTCCCCGTCATCGAGGATATCGAAGTAAGCGTTGACTTCGTGAACAACAATGTAGAATACTGCAACAACTACGAGGGTCTGAAGAATGACCGTACTGACCGTCACGTTGATGCCATCAGAGTAAGCTGCGGCGACGAGACACTTGATGTTACCGGTATTCAGGGTTCAGCAGGTACTAAGGATATCTATCAGGACAAGACCGACAATGTGCTTGACATCAAGCCCGGTGAAACCATCAACTTCAAGGTGACCCAGGCCGTCGGTTCATGGATGCACGGCTATGTATGGGTAGACTGGAACAACGACGGCGTATTCACCTCCGATATCCAGAACAACGCCGTAACTCCCGCCAGTGAACTCGTGGCCTACAATTTCTACGGTCCTTACAGCGAAAACAGCGGCCGTGATTCAAACGGTAACCCCATATCGAACGAAGAAAACGGCTACAAGGCCGATTACAATTTCACGGTTCCTTCCGATCTGCTGTACGGTGACTACCGTCTGCGCTTCATCATCGCCTGGAACAATATCAACCCCTGCGGTCCCGTTCTGACCGACAAGGACCGTCTTGATGTTACCGGCGGTGTCATCGTTGACGTAACACTCCGCTATGCCGATCCCAACGCTACTCCCGGCGGTGAAGAAAAGGATGAGGCTACCGTAACATTCAGCGCAACCGATGGCGGCACAATCACAGCCGTGGACTGCACCGACTACCTCCCCCTGAGAATCGGCCAGAAGGTTAAGACCTCACACGTGGTGGCATTCGTGGCTGTTCCCGATCAGGACTACATCGTAGACCACTTCGAAGTAGACGGAGAGGTCGTTGAGTCAATCGTGCCCGGTCAGGAGCTGACAAACCTCATGCTCACCATCACCGACGACATCAATGTAAAGGCCGTATTCGTGGTGGATCCCGAGACCCGTACGTACTGCAACAACTACGAGGGCATCAAGACCTCGACGACTACAGACAATGGTAAACGTTATCTCGGCTCGATAACCCTTACTTGCGGTAGCGAGAGCATTAAGGTAGCCGACCTTCAGAAGGCCGGTGGTAATGCAGACATCTACTTTGACAGAACCGACCAGGTTCTCGATGTTACTCCCGGTGCTACCGTGACCCTCAAGGCCGGTGATACCAACAGCACATGGATGCACGGTTATGTATGGGTAGACTGGAACAAAGACAAGGATTTCACTGCCGAATTCAATGGCAACGCCGTAAGCGCCAACAGTGAGCTCGTAGCTTTCACTTATTACAATGGCTATGGCTCTGCCGGTAATTATATCGGTAGCAACAATAATGGTTCTCTTGCCGCTAATGGTTACCAGGCTAATCTTACCTTCACCGTTCCCTCTGACCTGGCTACCGGAAACTACCGTCTGCGCTACATTGTAGCATGGGAAAACATCAATCCCTGCGGTCCCGAACTGAGCGACAAGAATTCTCTTGACAAACAGGGCGGTAGCATCACCGATATCACGCTCCACTGTGTATCGTCAAACTCTGCTCCCGCAGCCGGTCTTGAGACCATCGAAGTAGCAGCCCAGGAGGCAGCTCCCGTATACTACAACCTTCAGGGTGTGCGCGTAGCCAACCCCACCACCGGTGTTTACATCATGGTGAGAGGCGACAAGGCCGAGAAGGTTTACCTCAACCGATAAGTCCGCTGAAATAGCGAATCTATCATACAGAAAGAGGCTGTGTCAAAAGGCACAGCCTCTTTTCTTGTAACTTTCAGCCTGAGTTACGAGCATAACGAAGGCTCATCCGGTGATTGTTATTACAGCCCTCGCGGAGCACCGAAGGTGCGTGGTTGTGGTTAACCGGGTACGACCGTAGGGAGTGCCCGGAAAAAGTGGTGATATCATCC
>CAZNBC010000218.1:0-3186 GCA_964571125.1 uncultured Bacteroides sp. | reverse complement strand
GCCGGGTATGCGGCGTATGCTCAGGCGGTGTTCGACCTGCTCAAGCTGCTCTACGGCATAGCGTATCTTGTCGGCGGGAACGCCAAGTTCGAGTGCCATGATGGCGGCCGCGATGAGGTTCGACACGTTACATTCGCCCACGAGTCGGGTGTGCATCTCTATGCGGGTGCCGTTGTGGCGGTCTACAAGCGTGAAATCGGTGCCGCGCGAGTTGTAGCGTATGTTTTCGGCGGTGAAGTCGGCCGATGATGGATTGTTGAGGGCGTAGCGCACGCAGCGTACATTATCTACCTTGCGTGAGGCCGCGAAGGGGAAGTCGTCGTTGACCACAGCCAGTCCGTCGGAGGGGAGCGAGTCTATCAGCTCGAACTTGGTGCGCTGCACATTCTCTATGCTGCCGAACGACTCGAGATGCTGCTCGCCCACAGCCGTAACTATGCCGTAGGTGGGGTGCACGAGGTCGCATATCTCCTTGATGTCGCCTGTGCGTTTGGCTCCCATCTCTACGATAAACACCTCGTTGTAGGGTTTCAGATGCTCACGCACGGTGCGGATTACACCGAGGGTGGTGTTGAAGTTGCCCGGGGTCATGGCTACGTCGAATGTGGTGTCGAGCATGGCCTTCAGGTAGTGCTTTGTGGAGGTCTTTCCGTAGCTGCCGGTCACGCCTATTATCTTCAGGTCGGGCATCGAGCGGAGTATGCGTGCCGCGTCATCGTAGTAGCCGCGGTTGATACGTTTCTCAATGGGTGAGAGCAGTGTCACGGCCACGACGGTCACGATATGTGATGCGCAGTAAAGTCCTGTGGCAACCAAGGCAACGATGTAGCACACGGTGTCGACCGACATGCCGTCAGAGCCGCTGTCTGTCTTGCTGTCAATAATGAATAGGGCTATGTAGATGGTCAGGACAATCAAAGTCAGCACCCATTCCGTGGCGTAGATACGGCGTACACGCGGAGTGACTACGAGGGGCTTCTTGTATTTGCGTCGCAGCAGGCTTATGGCCAGTCCCGATGAGAAGACGAGCATGAGAGCCATGGCCCACCCCTGAAAGTTAATGCCGATGAGGGCGGCGAGGAACACAGCCATGCCTGTGAGGCGCACGTATGATGTCGTGTCGCCCGACTCGCTCAGCCAGCGGCGGTAGCGGTGGGGCATGTAGGAGTTTTGCTGCAGCATCATGAGGTCGCGCCTCAACTCGGCTCCGAGAGCCGTGAGCGACGTGAGGGCCGTGATGATGAATATGACGGTAATAACGATTGTCATGTCTATGTCGTATATTGATTGATAGCTGATTAGCTTTTTAGGAATGAACGCAGCACGGAGGCAAACTGCCCCGGACGGTCAAGAAAACTGTAATGCGATGCACCGGGGAAGTTCACCAACCCGCTTCCGGGGATGAGGCTCTCCATCTTTTGGGCATCGGAGAGGGGAGTGGCCGTATCGTCCGAACCCCATATCAGCAGCGTGGGGGCGGAGATGGCGGGCATGAGGTGGCAGAGGTCTTCGTTGACCACGCGGCTGAGTATGCGGCGCATCATTGGTGAGGAGTTGCGGTAGTCGGCGGAACCGGCCTTTGCTCTGAGGCGGTCGAGCACCTGAGCGGCCTTGTCGCGTCCGAGCGCCAACTGCAGCATGCGCTTCTTGAATTTAAACCAATACACCCTTATATAGTAGTCCATTGACCGCTTGGGTTTTACTCCGGCGCTGTCGATGAGGATAACCTTGCTCACCTTGTTGCGTGAGGCGAAAGTGATGGCTACACGGCCGCCGAACGAATGGCCGGCAAGTACAGGCTCTACGATACCTAACTCGTTGCACATGGCTTCGATAAACGCGGTGTACTCCTCCGTGCCCCAAGGCTCGGGCGGCTCCTGCGACTCACCGAATCCGGGAAAGTCTACCGAATACACATGGTGGGTCTCGGCGGCAGTCCGTGCAATGGATTCCACCGTCTTGTGGGTGCATCCCCAGCCGTGCATAAGCACCATAGGGGGCGCCGACGGGTCACCGTAGGTGGCATAATTAAGCTCTATCCCGTTTATTCTCAGGTGTTCGGTCATATTCGGCTTATTGGTCTGTAAGGAGTTATATCTGTCGGGTGGTTAGGTGTTACGGAAGTTGAAGATACGGCGTCCGTCAACTGTCAGTTCCGAGATGAGGCATCCTTCCGCGGGGAGTCCTACGTGGAGCCGTTCGGGTATGTCGTCTTTGACAGATTGTCCGATGGCTTCGCGGACAGTCATCGGAGCAACTTCCACACGTGCCTCGTCCCAAAGTGATTCCTTGAAGAAGCTGCGGAGCACATCGGCACCGCCCTCGACCATTAGCGAGGTTATGCCTCGTGAATACAGATCGCTGAGTATTGTCTGCAAGTCGCCCTTGCGGTAGATGACCGGCGGGGGAGTACTGCGGGTTATTGTGTAGGAGTCGTCAACGCGTCCCCGGCGGTCAAGTATCACCTTGAGTGGCTGACGCCCGGAGTTGTCGCCCGAAGTGCCTATACGCACGTTGAGCCTCGGATTGTCATGTAGCACGGTGCCGCTGCCGACGAGTATGGCGTCGTATCGGGCCCGCAGAGCGTGCATGAGTGTAGTTGTGGCGGGTGATGACCATCGTGCCGGCTGAGTTGTGCCTGTATCGATATACCCGTCGGCCGACATGGCGTATTTGAGCAGCACGTAGGGCCTGCCGGACCTGTGGGCTGTCATGAAGCGTCGGTTGATGGCCTCGCACTCCTCCTGCATGAAGGGTACCACGACCTCCACTCCGGCCTCGCGGAGCATCTTGACTCCTCGTCCGGCCACCTTGATGAAGGGATCATAGCAGCCTACCACCACGCGGGGTATGCCCGAGCGGATGATGAGTTCGGCGCAGGGGGGAGTCTTGCCGTAATGTGAGCACGGTTCGAGGGTAACATACATGGTGCAGTCGTGGAGCAGTGACTTGTCGGTCACGGATGCCACGGCATTGACCTCGGCATGTCCTTCACCCCACTTGCGGTGCCAACCCTCGCCTATGATGCGTCCGCTGCTGTCGGTGATGACGGCTCCGACCATAGGGTTTGGCGACACCATCGTGTCACCTCCCCGGGCCAGTTGCAGCGCCCGCAACATATATTTCCGTTCTACTTCCATCGTCCGTCGGCTTTGATAAGGGCTATGAGCCGTGGCAGGGCTTCCT
>CAZNBC010000217.1:2767-3197 GCA_964571125.1 uncultured Bacteroides sp. | reverse complement strand
CAAGTTCTCATACCTGCCCGACGTGCACCGCACACTGCGCCAGCGCGACTGCTATTCGGTGATGACCAATCCCGAGACACATGCCGTACTGCGCGATGCACTGCCGGAATCGCCTCTCTACAACGGTCAGATACAGAGTATCGGTCCCCGCTATTGCCCGAGTATCGAAACAAAGATAGTGACCTTCGCCGACAAGGACGAACACCATCTCTTCCTCGAACCCGAAGGAGAGGACACACAGGAATTCTATCTCAACGGATTCTCCTCCTCGCTGCCGCTTGACACCCAGATTGCCGCACTGGAAACCATACCAGCACTGCGCGACGTGCAGATCTATCGCCCGGGGTACGCTATAGAATATGACTTCTTTGACCCGACACAACTGCGCCACACACTCGAGACAAAGCGCGTAGGCGGACTCTTCTTCGCC
>CAZNBC010000217.1:0-2757 GCA_964571125.1 uncultured Bacteroides sp. | reverse complement strand
AACGGCACTACGGGCTATGAGGAGGCGGCAGGGCAGGGCCTCATTGCAGGTATCAATGCCCATCTCAAGGCAGCCGGCAAAGAGCCTTTCACACTCGGACGCGACGAATCGTATATCGGCGTGCTCATTGACGACCTCGTGACCAAAGGCGTAGACGAGCCCTACCGTATGTTCACTTCACGCGCGGAGTTCCGCATACTGCTTCGTCAGGACGATGCCGACATGCGCCTTACGCCACGCAGCTATGTCTTAGGACTTGCCACACAGGAACGCTATAACCTCGTAGAGTCGAAACGCCGCCAACGCGACGCACTCATTGATTTCACCCGCAACTTTTCAGTCAAGGCCTCACTGATCAATCCTACACTCGAAGCAGCAGGCCTACAACCGCTTCATCAAGGAACGAAGCTTTACGACCTCATACTGCGCCCGCAACTTGATATAGTGACTTTGGCAGGATTCATCCCGGCCTTCGCCGACTTCATAGAGCGTGAGATTGAGTCCGAGCGCCGCGACGAGATAATAGAGGCAGCCGAGATTCTCATCAAGTACCAGGGTTATATTGACCGCGAGCGTCAGATAGCAGAAAAGATATGCCGCCTTGAGGATGTAAAACTCCGGGGCCATATCAACTACGCCTCAGTCAAAGCGCTATCCACAGAAGCCCGACAGAAGTTGGAGCGCATAGACCCGGAGACCGTGGCGCAAGCCTCACGCATCCCCGGAATATCGCCGGCCGACATCAATATACTCCTGCTCCTCATGGGACGATAAAACCAGAAGCCGGAAATAGCCCGATTGTTCCACGTGGAACACAGCTTAATTCCTCTGTATCAATAAACAAACATAATACATAAACCCGTTACACAGCCATAACAATGGAATACATCAAATCCAAAATCCGTGACATAGCGGACTTCCCGTCTCCCGGAATTCTCTTCAAGGACCTCACCACCGCCTTCAAGGATCCCCGTGCCCTCCACATCATCGGTTGGGACCTGTCACAACTTTATCGTGATAAAGGCGTTACTAAGGTAGTAGGCATCGAAAGCCGCGGTTTCATAGGCGGTTCGATACTGGCTTTTGAGCTTGGAGCAGGATTCGTACCCGCCCGCAAGCCCGGCAAACTCCCCGCCGACACCGTAAAGTGCAACTACAACAAGGAGTACGGCAAGGATACAATAGAGATACACCGCGACGCCATCACGGAAGATGATATCGTAGTGATACATGATGATGTGCTCGCCACCGGAGGCACTATGGCCGCCGTATATGAGCTGGTCAAGAGCATGAACCCTAAGAAAATCTACATAAACTTCATAATAGAGCTGGGAGCACTGCATGGCAGGGAGAATCTCCCTGCGGACGCGGATGTCCGCTCGCTCATAGTGTATGAGTAAACATAAGAAATCGGCCGAACTGGCCGAAAAAATATCCATCATGCCTGCTACCCCCGGCGTCTATATGTACTATGACGCCGAGGGTACAGTCATCTATGTGGGTAAGGCCAAGAATCTGAAGAGGCGTGTGTCATCCTACTTCACACGCACTCACGACTCGGTACGCACCAACCTCCTTGTGCGCGCCATACGCGACGTAAGCTACATAGTCGTGCCCACTGAACAGGATGCGCTCAATCTTGAAAACTCCATGATCAAGGAGTATCAGCCGCGCTATAACGTGTTGCTTAAGGACGACAAGTCCTATCCCTGGATTGTGGTGACCAAGGAACACTATCCAAAGGTGTTCATGACCCGCAAACGCATCAAGGACGGCTCGAAATATTACGGTCCCTACACGGACAGCGCCTCGGCACGCACCGTGCTTGACCTCATACGCCAACTCTACCCACTGCGATCATGCCGGTTTGCCATTACCCCTGAGTTCATAGCGAAAGGCAAGGGGAGGCTCTGTCTCGACTACCATCTGAAGAAGTGCGCAGGGTGCTGCGTAGGCAAAATCAGCATGGAAGACTATGGCAAACAGATAGAGCGCGTGAAGCAGATACTGCGCGGAGATATGCGCGAACTGATGGACCACCTGCGTAGCGAAATGACGCAGCTGGCCGAGGAACTGCGCTTTGAGGAGGCGCAGAAGCTCAAGGAACAGTATCAGATGGTGGAACGATACACGGCCAAGAGTGTAATCGTAAGCCAGACCATAGGCGATGTGGATGTTTTCGGCGTATACGACGACGGCACCGATGTGTTTATCAACTACATGCACGTGCGCCGCGGAGCAGTGGTGCGCAGCGTGACCCTCGAATACAAGCGACGACTTGATGAAACCGTGGAGCAGCTGCTGGGTTACGCCATGGACGAGATAAAGAGCGAGCTGGGAATAACCTACGAGGAGGTCATCGTAGCCACACGTCCCGACGTGGAAATGGAGGGCGTGACCTATATCATACCTCAGCGTGGCGACAAATCAAAACTGTTGGAAGTATCGGAGCGTAACGCACGCCAATACCGTGTTGACCAACTGAAACACATGGAGCGCCATGCGCCCGAACAGCGCGTAGAGCGGTTGCTCGAACGTATGAAATCGGATTTCCGCCTCACCGAATTGCCTCACCATATAGAGTGTTTCGACAACTCCAATATCCAGGGCACCAATCCCGTGGCCTCATGCGTGGTATTTATTGACGGTAAACCCTCGAAAAAAGACTATCGCCACTTCAACATCAAGACAGTAGAGGGACCCGACGACTTCGCCTCCATGAAAGAGGTGCTCACGCGCCGCTACACCCGCCTCGTA
>CAZNBC010000216.1:474-3199 GCA_964571125.1 uncultured Bacteroides sp. | reverse complement strand
ATAAATATGCGCGGGCACCAAGGCGCCCCCAGCGCGCAG
Source organism: uncultured Bacteroides sp. (assembly GCA_964571125.1). Taxonomy (GTDB): domain Bacteria; phylum Bacteroidota; class Bacteroidia; order Bacteroidales; family Muribaculaceae; genus Paramuribaculum. The sequence continues at coordinate 3,160 of CAZNBC010000216.1, read as the reverse complement.
GCACGGACGCCCGCAAGGCCCGCGCCCGCCGCCCCGGCAGCGCGGTTTTTTCTCGACCTTTGGCCCCGGGTTTGGCATGCTCGCACACGGGGCCGCGCCCGGAGTGGGCGGCGCCCGGAACCTGCCATGCTCTACGCCATCGAAAACCTCATCAACACCTATGACTCACCCACCGACTATGCCGATCTGTCGCTTGAGATACTCAAGGTGCTGACTATCGAAGCTCCTTTCACCGAAGAAGAATTCCGCTCAATGAGCAAGGAAGATCTGGTGAAGACACTTGACGATGCCGCAATGACAGCTTTTGAGCGCAAGAGCGAGCGTATCAGAGAGGTGGCGATGCCCGTGGTTAAGGACTGCGTGGAGAATCGCGGCTATCAGGGACGCATCATGGTGCCCATCACCGACGGCAAGCGTATCTTCAATCTCCCCGTTGACCTGATGGAGGCCTACAACACCGAATGTCGCTCAATAGTCAAGGAATGGCACAAGGCCATCCTCCTCGTGACCATTGACGAACTCTGGAAAGAGCACCTCCGTGAACTTGACCAGCTGCGTCAGTCGGTACAGAATGTATCGTACGAACAGAAAGACCCCTTGGTAATATATAAGGTAGAATCGTTCCATCTCTTCGAGCAGATGCTCAACAACCTTAACATCAAGGTTATATCGGCCCTCATGCGCGGTCAGATATACATCCAGCAGCGTCCCGCCGAGCCCCGTGCTACCGTATCGGCTACCGCACAGAACGACGGTCAGGCCAACGCACAGCAAGAGGAGACAAAGCAGGAAGCCGCACCGGCAGCCAAGCCTCAGCCCGAGATAAAGCGCGCGATGCCCGAACGTCCTACCGACTACTCCAATCTGCGCACCAGCCGCGAGAATCTTCCCGGCGAAAACGCTCAGAGAGCTGCTGCAAACGCACCTCAGGGTGAAAAGCAGAAGCCCATGCCTATCAAGGCATCGCCCCGCATAGGCCGTAACGACCCCTGCCCCTGCGGAAGCGGTAAGAAGTATAAGAATTGCCACGGCAAAAACGTCTGATATTACTCATCATTTATCGTATGAAAAAATCTCCGTTCATGTGGGTGGCCGTAGGGCTACTCGTGCTGCTGCTGATAGCGATAGGCTTCGGTGTAACTCAAGTAGCCTCATTGAAAAATGAGGTAAACGAGACACGCCTTCTCAACGAGCAGCTTCAGCTCACCAACGACCAGTTATCGCTGGCCAATGAGTATGAAGCCATTAACTCAGAGTTTCTTAAATACGAGGACCAGGCTGTGCAGTTGGCAAACGATACGATTTTGGCCAAATATACCGCAGCCAAGAACAAGGTGGAACAGCTCCTTAAGGAACTCAGCACCGAAAAGGCAAAAAGCAAGCAACGCATATCGGAGCTTCAGGACGAAATCTCTACCCTGCGCGGTCTGCTGCGTCATTACATAGCGCAGATTGATTCGCTCAATAAGGAGAATGCCGCCCTGCGCAACGAAAATGCTGAAATCAAGAGCCGCAATCTCGACCTTTCGTCAAAGGTGCAGGAAGTGTCGAAAAAGAATGAGGCTCTGAGCGAGCGCATGACCTTGGCTGAAAAGCTCAATGTGACCGGTGTAACTCTCACCCCGCTGAAAAAGAACGGTAAGCAGGAGAAGAACGTCACAAAGGCCCATCAGCTCATGGTAACCTTCACCATCCCTCAGAATAATTCCACTCCCGTAGGTACGAAGACCATCTACCTGCGTATCACCAATCCGGAAGGAACCCTTTTAGGCAATGCCGGCAACTTCCCCTTCGAGGGTTCGAGCATACCTTGCACAGCCAAGAAGGTCATAGAATACGCCGGTGACGAGATGAGCGGAATAAAGATTTACTGGGATGTGACCACCACACTCACTCCCGGTGATTACACCGTGGAACTTTTTGCTGACAACTACCGACTGACCTCACGCCACTTCCAGTTAAAGAAGTAGCAGTCACGTCAACATCTCTAACGCAACAGCGATGACCGGATGTGTCGGACACCCTTTCCGCCACGCCTGTCATCGCTCTTGACTTTCAAATAAAGCTAAGTAAGTTGTAGACACTTTTTCATACCATCCTGATGCTCGATTCACTACTTCAACAGATTAATGCGCCTGAAGTCACTACCGCCTCGGCCATATTCCGGCTCACACTGAGTCTTCTGCTCGGCAGCCTTGTAGGCATGGAGAGGAAACGTAAGGGGCAGATAGCCGGCATACGCACGTTCGCACTCATCTCCATGGGCGCCACCCTGGCCATGATACTCTCCATCTACGTGCCTCAGGAATATCTCGGACTGAAAAACGGCGACCCAGGTCGTATCGCAGCCCAGGTAATCTCGGGTATAGGTTTCCTCGGTGCCGGAGCTATCATACAGATGAAGGGGTCTGTCAGGGGCCTGACCACAGCCGCAGGTATCTGGATGGTGGCCACCATCGGTATGACGGTAGGTGTGGGGCTGTATGTGGTGTCAATCGTAGCCACCGGACTTATCCTCGTAATCCTGCTGCTTATCGAACAGGTAGAACACCGTATGCACGTGGGCAGTGAAAGCCGAATAATTCGTATTCAGGTCAACGGTATCGTGGAGAATATCGAAGCCTACCGTGCATGTCTCATTGACTATCACGTTTCGCTCATGAACGTCTATGTCGAATATGATTTC
>CAZNBC010000216.1:0-464 GCA_964571125.1 uncultured Bacteroides sp. | reverse complement strand
CGTGGTGCTGACCCGCGACAACACCGACCTCATAGCTCTCTTCAACGCCCTGCGTCATATCAACTCCACCAAGACCATTACCCTCTCCAATCAGGTAAATATCTGACCTCCATCCTCCTACTGATAACCAACCACACATTCCGCTCAAAATCATGGAGATAGAAAGCCTCATACGCGATCTTGCCTTTATACTGCTGCTCGGCAGCGTAACTACCGTACTGTTCAAATGGCTCAAGCAGCCTGTAGTACTCGGATACATCGTGGCCGGATTCCTTGCCAGTCCTAACTTCGAGTATCTACCCTCGGTGACAACAGAAAACAACATCGAATTCTGGGCACAGCTCGGCATCATAATCCTGCTCTTCTCACTCGGACTCGAATTCAGTTTCAAAAAACTTGTCAATGCCGGAGGGTCAGCGGTCGTCACGGCACTGATAATCGTCACCGGCATGATGTGTGCAGGC
>CAZNBC010000215.1:0-3207 GCA_964571125.1 uncultured Bacteroides sp. | reverse complement strand
TGGCGCCGCCATCGCCATGCTTGACTCGGGCTTCGTGGACCTGATAGCCTACGAAGTGCCCGTAACGGCTGAATATCGTGACCACATACTCCCCGCCGGACCGGAGAACATCACCCACCAGGTGCTCGTGCAGCCCAAGAAAGGCAACGACGGCGAGCGAATCACCGCTGTAACCCAACTCATAGGGCGCGAGGTATATGTCGACGAGGGAAGTAAATATCACTCACGCCTCACCAATCTCAATACCGAACTGGGGGGAGGCATCGTAATTCGACCCATTGACCGCGACACACTCATCACAGAGGACCTCATAGCCATGGTGTCGCGCGGAGAGATACCCCTGACTATCGTGGACAGCGACATAGCACGACTTAACCGCACCTATTACCGCGACCTTGATGTGTCACTTCAGGTGAGCTTCCCTCAGCGTTCGTCGTGGGGAGTCTCCCCCGCCCGTAGCTGGCTTGCCGACTCCATCAATGCATGGTTCGCCCAGGAAGCGCCGCAGCGTGCCCAGGCCGAAATCCTCAAACGCTACTTCGAGATGAGCAAAGGGGAACTCTCAATCTATACCCTCGACCTCAATCACGGACGTGTATCGCCTTACGACAATCTGTTCAAGGCCACCGCAAAGGATATTAATTGGGACTGGCGCCTGCTTGCCGCCATGGGCTTTACCGAGAGCCGTTTTGACCCGTCGGTGGTGTCATGGGCCGGAGCGAGAGGCATCATGCAAATTATGCCCGCCACGGCACGAGCCTACGGACTGCAGACCGACCAACTCACGGACAACGGCCTATGCATAGCCACCGCCGGAAAGATACTCACCTCTCTTGACAAATCGCTGAGCGGCAAAATCTCAGACCCCAAGGAGCGACGGAAATTCGTAATTGCGGCATATAATTCGGGACTGGCACACATCCTTGACGCCATAGCCCTTGCCGAAAAGTACGGACTCAACCCACAGGTGTGGCACGACAATGTAGAGCATGCCCTGCTCATGAAATCCAAGCCCGAGTATTATAACGACCCCGTTTGCCGCTACGGATACTTCCGCGGGCGTCAGACAGCCGAATATGTGCGGTCAGTATATGAGTTTTACGACATCGTAAGCCGTAAAATCAGCTGAATAACCGATTTTTCATAACCGAAAAAGTAATAACCCATTCATCACCTAACGAATCATGCGACGCAGAAATTTCACCGTGGCAGTGATACTTGCCATTGCCTCATCCCTTACAATGACCTCCTGCATAGGCAGTTTCTCACTCTTCAATTCAGTACTCAAATGGAACAAGCATGTCGACAACAAGTTTGTCAACGAGCTGGTATTCATAGCTTTCTGGATTCTCCCCGTATATGAAGTGGCTGCATTGGCCGACCTCGTGGTCATCAACTCAATCGAATTCTGGAGCGGCAGCAACCCCGTGGCATGCGGACGCACCGTCATCGAAGGTCAGGACGGACGTTACCTCGTGGACTGCGACGGCAAAGGCTATACCATCACCTCTGAAAATGACGGCAGCGTGGTGCGTCTCGACTTCGATGACGAAGACCGCAGCTGGAGCGCTACCATTGACGACGTGACCTACCCCCTGATGACATTCGTTGACGACAACCACGTGCGCATGGCCACCCCCGACGGCAGCTCATCTATCGTCGAGCTGTCACAGAGCGGCGTAATGGCCTATCAGCAGATGGCTGCCTCATCCCTCCTGATGGCTGCCCGCTAAACATATCTGTCGTACCGTACAAAAAGACCACAGGGGCCGTGCTCTATATCAGAGCGCAGTCCCTGTGGCTTCCATAAAACTCAATATTATAAGTCAAAATTACATTTAGCGGTCAGACGAGCTTGCCGTTGTCGCGAGGATTATCGTTAAGCTCCTTAACGTCACGTTTCACGGCGTTTTTCTCGACCTTTTCATCGTCGGCCACATCAGTGGATGCACCGGGAAAACGGTCTACATCGTATGCCTTGTCTTTGATATACTTTTCTGAATCCATAGTGCTATAGTTTTAAGAGGGGTTATGTACTGCTTTGTCTATACAACACCTCCGGAGGCATTATGGTTCCCGAAATGTCACTTACCGCTCGGTTTCTTCTGTTGCCAAAGGCAGTTTGTTCAGCTCCTCGATATAATCCAGAAGCGCCTCGCGACCACGTCCGTCCTCGCTTGAGGTCATGAACACCGGAGGAAGTTCCTCCCACTGTTCGAGCAGTGCGCTGCAATAGGCCGCCACCTTATCCTTACCGGCATTGGGGCCCATCTTGTCAAGCTTGGTGAACACGATTGAGAACGGCACTTCGTTCTCGCCGAGCCACTCCATGAACTCCAGGTCAATCTTCTGAGGCTCGTGGCGCGAGTCTATGAGCAGAAACAGATTGGTCATCTGCGGACGCTCCAGTATGTAGCTCTCAATCATCTTGCGCAGTTCCTCGCGGCTATCCTTGCCTCGGCGTGCATAGCCATAGCCGGGGAGGTCAACTATATACCACGAGTCGTTGACCAGAAAGTGGTTGATAAGCATCGTCTTACCGGGAGTCGACGAGGTCATCGCCAGACCTTTGCGACCGGTAAGCATATTTATAAGCGAGGATTTGCCCACGTTGGAGCGTCCGATAAACGCATATTCGTGGCGCACATCCTGAGGGCACTTCGAAGCATCGGAATTGGACACCACGAAGCGGGCTGAATTTACTATCATAATGGTTATGTATTATTTACTATATGTGAAACGCACCCCGAGGGCAGGTGGTTCAAAATTCAAAGTTACATAATTTTGTTGACTAACTTAACACAAAAGTTCGTAACTTTGTACCCGGAAAATACTCAACCCCCATAACCCTTACACGACAATGAGAAAGAATATTGTTGCAGGCAACTGGAAGATGAACACCACCCTTCAGGAAGGTGTTGCTCTGGCAAAAGAAGTAAACGAAGCTCTTGACAAGGTAACCCCCAAGTGTGACGTAATCATCTGCGTACCTTTCACACATCTCGCTCCCGTAGCAGGTGTTATCAACGAAAAGCTCGGCCTCGGCGCTGAAAACTGTGCCGACCACAAGAGCGGTGCCTACACCGGCGAAGTTTCCGCTCCCATGGTAGCTTCTACCGGCGCAAAGTACGTTATCCTCGGTCACTCAGAGCGTCGCCAGTACTACGGTGAGACCTCAGAGACCCTCAAGGAGAAGGTAAATCTTGC
>CAZNBC010000214.1:0-3235 GCA_964571125.1 uncultured Bacteroides sp. | reverse complement strand
ATTCTTGAAACCGATGTGGAGCAGGCCATTCTGAAATACGAACGTTTTCACGCAAACCGGGGGGCGAACAATGCGGCGCTTTATCGGCATCTGAGGGAACTGACGGAGGAGAACAGGCGCCGGCATGCTGCAAACCGCATACTTACCGTCTCGGGCGACCGCTACAATTTCGTGCAGACCGACAATATCGCTTGGCTTATCAGCGAAGATAAGTACGTGTATGTAGTAGATCTGGAGGGAAACCGGCGGATGACGACATTCGACACTTTAGGAGAAGCATACGAAGTGCTTGACCGGGAGTCTTTCTTCTGTCTGCGCAGAAATCTGATTTGCTCCGCAGCGGCCATTAAAAGCGTAAGCAAATATTTCAAAGGCAGGCTAAAGGTAAAGCTGCAGTCGGGATCGCATGAGGTAGAAGCTGTGGTAAGCTCCGATAAGCGCCAGACATTTCTCAGCTGGCTCGGAGGGGCATGACGGATAATCCGGTTCAGTAAGGAATTATCCGCTTTGGGGAAGCAAATATCCCGCTTCGGGAACATTGGGTTGCATGTTAAGGATAATTAATACAACTTTGCGATAAGTAAGTGTCAAAAATAACTGCACCTTATATGTCCATTAATTTTTGATACTTACTTCTACAAACAACAGGCCTGATAAAAACTTTATTCCAATGATTAAGAACACACCTATCCGCAAACTTCTGCTGGTACTCTTCACCGCTATGTTGCCGGGGCTGTCAATGGCAAGCCTATCGGTAAAGATTACCACCGTGTCAGGAGAATCTGTAGTGATTCCTATTACGGAAACTCCCAAAGTCTCGGTAGTAGACGGGAATGTCCAGGTAGGACAGAATAACAATGCCACGCTTGAATTCCCTCTGGCCGACTGTCCTCGTTTTGAACTTGGCGACTTTGTAAGCGTAGAGAACCTTGATATGTCCCTGGCTTCGATCCGCTACGCTGAAGGACAGATATTCCTCACCGGCTTCCGTCCCGGAATCCGGGCTACCGTACATACTCTGTCAGGCATGCTCTTCACTTCCGGCGTCACTGACTCTAACGGCAACCTCGTTCTCGACATGCAGGGAGGTCTGCCCGGCATCTACATCGTATCAACACCATCCATTAACACTAAATTAGTAATAAAATGAAACACACTATACTTGGCCTAATGACCTTTGCCGCCGCTGCCGGCTTCGCTCCCTCACTCGCAGCCCAGACTGCCACTGTCCATCTCAAGAGTGGCGAAAAGATTGTCTACTCTGCTGACGAACTCGATTTTATTGAGTTTAATGAAGGCGAAGCAATCGATGAGAATGAAAATATCCTGACGGCCGCCATGATACCCGATGATGTGCTCCGCGATTTTATCAACACGGAATGTGCCCATAGCATGGGAGTCTTCACCGTAAAGCAAGCTGCGGCATACAACAAGCCAATGGATCTTTCTGAGACAACGGGCATCACTTCGCTTAAAGGTCTGGAATTCTTCAAGTCGCTTGAGAGCCTCAATATCAGCTACCTAACCTCGCTTGACATCGCTACTCTGCCCACTCTCAAGAGCCTGACCTCGCTCAAGTGCGCTCACCTTACGATGAATCCCTCCAACATCAACTTCGCGAAACTCTATCCTAATCTGACCCAGCTTACCGTTTCCTACGACGATGTAAATGGACCCTGGACAATTGTTAATGATAAACTGACTGACCTCATCTGCGACGGCTGCGGCATCACTTCGCTCGACGTCTCAAAGTGTCCGAACCTTCGCCAGCTCGTCTGCTCCTCCAACCAGCTGACATCTATCAACATCTCCGGATGTCCCTATATTGAGGAGCTCTACGTGCAGTACAATTCTTCGCTCGGGTCCCTTGACCTGACAGGTATCGGCTCTCAGCTCATCGGCCTCAATGTTGCGCAGACAGGCATCCGCGACCTCGACATCAGCGAATGTGTGAACCTCGTGGACCTTGAACTTCAGGATAATTACATGACGGGCCGTGTGCTTGACTTCACCGCTTGCACTCACCTCTCTCATCTGCGCTGTGAAAATGCTGGTCTTGCAGGCATAAAGGTAGCAGGACTCACAATGCTCAACGACCTCAACTGCTATAACAACCAGCTGACGAACCTCGACCTCACCGGATGCTCCGCACTTACGCTCGTGAACGCATTCAACAATTCAATCACGGATATTTCGATAGCCGGCTGCAGCTCAATCTCTCAGCTCAACATCTCCAACAATCAGTTGCAGACAGTTGACGTAACTCCCACGCAGGCACATCTGGGTGTCTTCGGTGCCAACAACAATAAGCTGACTGAAATCAAAGGCTTAGAACTCTGCGCAGCGCTGACGGACGTGAATATCAACCAGAACATGCTCAGTGAGCTTGTAATTGCCAACGCTACCGCACTGCGTGAGTTCCAATGCTCCAATAATCAACTGACCTCCATTGAATTCATCAATTGCCCCTCCCTGCTCAACATGGACCTTTACGGCAACCAGCTGAGCCGCGTAGACCTCACCGGCATGTCAATCGATGTCTTCCCCACCGGCATGTTCTTCTACGACGGTAATAAGTCTGACTTGCAATTGAAAGTATGGCCCGAATTCGACCTCGACAATAAACCCGGAAAGTGGTATGGTACGGCTACCTTCGTCTACGAATTCACTAACGAATAAACACTCTTAATCATCAATTCGATTGCCTGGGAGATAAACCCATGAAAACGGGTTTATCTCCTGATTTTGTGATGGTTTGCTTTCATTCGGATGTACCCTATCAATGCTTTGACGACCAGGAGTCAATCAGTGTGCCATAATAGAGTAACAAGGCACTGAAACCCCAACCGAACAAAAGGAAAATCCAGAAGGTGAGGCTGTTTGCAGAAAAGAATCCGGAAATCGGGAACAACAGAAAAGCAATTGAGACCGGCAGAATCCGTCCGAACTGCGGAGAGGCCAACCGGCGTAAATACTTACGGCTCTTAAAGGCATGTGAAAGACGAGGAAACCACAACGGAGCCGCGAAAGCAAAAGCCAATGCAACCACAAACAGACCAACCGCCAAAATCACCCCGGCCGCAGACAGATTACCGAACTGCTCCTCCACGACCTCAAAACTCGCATAGCCAACTATTCCATCAGTAACCATAACTACCTATAATATTAAGAATTATCGAAGTTAATTGTGTTTATTAAACCCGGCCATGATTGACGGATTAAGGGAGAGAGTCTC
>CAZNBC010000213.1:2139-3246 GCA_964571125.1 uncultured Bacteroides sp. | reverse complement strand
CCCATCCTCGTTTGAGCCAACGATGGGTAAGTCCGAGCGACTTTTTTGCATAGTCATATTCGGCATCGCCGGGAGGACACTCGTCGAGGGCCATCATGATGTCGGCTCCGATCATGCGCTCGATGTCGACCACGCTTTCGGGTGTGAAGAGATGTTTCGACCCGTCGATGTGCGAGCGAAAGTATGCGCCCTCCTCCTTGAGCTTGCGGTTGGCCGAGAGGGAGAACACCTGAAAGCCGCCGCTGTCGGTGAGTATCGGGCGCTCCCAGCCGTTGAACTTATGCAGTCCGCCTGCCTGACGGAGTATCTCGGTACCGGGGCGGAGATACAGGTGGTAGGTGTTACCCAAAATAATCTGAGCCTTCACGTCGTCGCGGAGTTCGCGCTGATGCACCCCCTTGACGCTTCCAAGAGTGCCTACGGGCATGAATATCGGGGTCTGTATCTTGCCGTGGTCAGTGGTTATCTCACCGGCACGTGCGGCTGTCCCGGGGCAAGTGGCCTGTAAAGTAAAGTCCATATCGGCTGAGCGGCTTAAAAGCTGTTTGGTCTGGTTAATTTGAACGGTTCTCTGTGTCAACGACCTCGCCTATGAGTGTGGCTGAGGTGGCGGAGAGTATCTTTACGTTAACGGTAGAGCCGGGATGAAGGTTGCCGCGTGACACCACTACGGCCTTGTTCGTCGAGGTGCGTCCCACCATCTGCTCGCGGCTGCGTTTCGAGGGGGCTTCGATGAGCACTTCCATCACTTTGCCTACATCGGCGCTGTTGGAAGCTAATGAAAGCTCGTTCTGCAGCTGTATCATGCGGTTTAGGCGGTCAATCTTCACATCTTCGGGCACGTCGTCAGGCATGTGGCGTGATGCCAGTGTGCCCGGTCGCTCCGAGTATTTGAACATGAATGCGGCGTCAAATCCCACCTCCTTCATCAGTTCCATGGTCTGCATGAAGTCCTCCTCGGTCTCGCCCGAGAAGCCGGTGAACATGTCGGTAGTGATGGCGCATCCGGGGAGTATACGGCGAATGGACTCCACCCTCTTCATGTAGTCGGCGCGGGTGTAGTGGCGGTTCATGGCCTTCAGCACCTTGTCGCTGCCGCTCTGTACG
>CAZNBC010000213.1:0-2129 GCA_964571125.1 uncultured Bacteroides sp. | reverse complement strand
GGCAGATGTTGGGATAGCGGCTTACGGTCAGAAGTATTTCGTCAACCATGTCGCGGGGATGTGAGGTTGTGAACCGGATACGCATGTCGGGCACAGCCTCGGCCACCTTGGCCAGCAGAGATGCGAAGTCGGTAACTTCACCTGTCTGAGGATCGGTATAGCGGTAGCTGTTGACATTCTGCCCCAGCAGGGTGAGTTCCTTGAACCCTCTGCGCTGCAGGTCGGCGGCCTCCTCAAGTATGCTTTGCACCTCGCGGCTGCGTTCACGGCCTCGGGTGTAGGGCACGATGCAGTATGAGCAGAAGTTGTTGCATCCGCGCATGATGCTGATAAAGCCCGACACGCGGGCATTGCTCAGGCGCATGGGTATGATGTCGCGGTATGTCTCCGTAGTGCTCAGGGTAACGTCTATGGCTTTTTCTCCCCCTTCGGCTGCGGCGAAGAGGTCGGGGAGCGAGAGGTAGGAGTCTGGACCGGCCACGATGTCAACCCCATGCTGCTCAATCAGTTCGTCACGAACGCGCTCGGCCATGCATCCGATTACCCCTATCAGCAGGTCACGCTTGTGGCCGCCCTGAGTCTGGCGTTTGCGCTTGAGCGAGCGCAGATACTGAAGTCTGTTGATGATTTTCTGCTCGGCATTGTCGCGTATCGAGCATGTGTTGAGTAGCACGGCGTCGGCCTCGTCAAGAGACTCGGTGATGTCATATCCCGCCATTTTCATCACTGAGGCTACCACCTCGGTGTCGGCGACATTCATCTGACATCCGTATGTTTCGATATATAGTCTGCGGTCAAGTACCTCAGAAGCGTTACTTTGGTTCATAGAAAAATAAAGAAACTCCCTCTTGAGTTTTTTATTTGTGGATTGTGATGGAATTGCTTACTTTTGCAATACAAAAGTAGTAACTTTGGCTTGATAGACCAAGCGATGGAGGATGTTTTAGTGCCCGCGCACCTTTCCCCGCGCCGTTATCAGGCCGATTTGACCGCGTTTCAAGTAAATAAATCAATCAGATATACATAACGATATAACTTTTTACTCGTTACCATGGCATTTCCCATTATCACAGCCGAAGAAGCAGCTGAACATATCCATCATGATGACAATGTGGGTTTCTCAGGTTTTACTGCCCCCGGCGCTCCCAAGGTAGTCACTGAAGCAGTGGCTGCGAAAGCAGAAAAAGAACATGCAGAAGGTCGCCCCTTCAAGATCAACATCTTTAGCGGTGCCTCGACAAGTAACCGTGCCGACGGCGCACTGGCCCGCGCCAATGCCATCAACCGCCGCACACCCTATCAGAATCTTCCCGACCTGCGTGCGCGCATCAACTCTCACGACGCCCACTACTTTGACCTCCACCTCTCGGAGCTGGCTCAGAAGTTCCGCTACGGCACCTATGGCGACCTTGATGTGGCTATCATCGAAGTGGCCGACTACAATGACAACGGTGAGCTGATACTCGGCACCGGTCTCGGCAACACTCCCACTTGGGCACGTATGGCCAAGAAGATTATCCTTGAACACAACACCCTCCTGCCCCGCAATATCGAAGGCTTCCACGACGTGTATGTGCCCCTTGATCCTCCCGCCCGTCGTGAAATACCCATCTACACTCCCTCTGACCGTATAGGTTCGCCTATCCTCAAAATAGATCCCTCGAAGGTAATCGGTGTGGTTCCCAGCCACGACCATGCAGGCGTTAAGCCCTTCACCGAGCTTGACGAAGTGACCATGCGCATCGGCGCCAACGTATGTAAGTTCCTCATCGAGGAGCTGCGCGCCGGCCGTATCCCCAAGGAGTTCCTCCCCCTCCAGTCAGGTGTGGGCAATGTGGCCAACGCCGTGCTCTACGGACTCGGTGAGGCTGAGGAGATACCTCCTTTCATGATGTACACCGAGGTGATTCAGGACGCCGTTATTGACCTTATCATGAAGGGTAAGTGTAAGTTCGGCAGCACCTGTTCGCTCACTCTGTCAAACGACATGGAGGACAAACTCTTTGACAACGTTGACTTCTTCCGCGACAAGGTTGTGCTCCGTCCCTCCGAGATTTCAAACAACCCCGAGGTAATCCGCCGTCTCGGTGTCATCGCCATGAACACCGCCCTTGAGGCCGACATCTTCG
>CAZNBC010000212.1:0-3261 GCA_964571125.1 uncultured Bacteroides sp. | reverse complement strand
GTCGGGATAGTCTTTGACAGGGGGTCATAGCGTTTCTGCTTCCAGCCCGACACGAGGTCGTAGCCGTCCTCGGTTATCATCCGGTACAGTTCGGGAATCTCGTCGGGGCTGTCCTGAAGGTCGGCGTCCATGGTGATTACCACATCGCCCTGAGCGCGCTCAAATCCTGTAAACAGCGCCGGTGACTTGCCGTAATTGCGACGGAAAGCCACGCCCTTCACACACGGGTTTTTCTTGGCAAGCTCACTGATCACCTTCCATGAATTATCGGTGGAGCCGTCATTGACAAACCATATTTCATAACTGAAACCGTTCTCCTTCATCACACGGGCTATCCATGCCTCAAGTTCGGGAAGAGACTCGGCTTCATTATAGAGAGGAACTATCACCGATATATCCATAGCAGCAGAGTAAAAACTTTATTCGTAAAAAAAGTGTCTATTGCGGTTTGTTACTGACCTTTCGCGCCTTGACAAGCAGCCCCATGAGCAGCGACAGCAGCGAGCCGGAGAACACCCCGAGCCACACCGTCTCCATGACCACAGACATGGCCGTGGGCACCATCTTCATGTCTATGATATTCTGAAGCATCTCGGCAGCCTCCTGTCCTCGCTCCCAGTCCATCGTGGAGTACATGTCTATCAGTATCCTCATCTGGTCGACAATAAACGTGGGATTGATGAACTTGAGGTAGATTACCAGCGCTACGGCGGAAATGAGTGTGCCGCAGATGAAGATGACTATGCCCTGCATCCACAGTGCCGAGAGCTGAAGAGCGCCCTTTGATTCGACATAAGTGCGCCGGAGCCAATAATATATAATGAACGGTACGCCGAAGAACAGCACCATAGCCGCTAAGGAAGTAAACAGATTCGGCGACGTTATATTCATCACGCCACACCCGTACAGACATATCAGGTACAGACCAAAGTATAAACCCTGGTCGGCACCGTAACGATAAGGAGAATGGGCATTTATCTCGTTCATCTGAAAAAAGGCACCTGTAAGTGGACAGACACGAATTGTCAACCACAAAATTAGTAATTTTTTTCAGACCGTGTTCGTCCGACAACTCTGTGTGCTTCAAAATTTGGCAAGTTAAGGCAGAAACACTAACTTTGTATAGAAGAATAAAACCCTCGATTCACTCACCAAAAACCCTTGGATACCTACTAAGACAATGCGTATAAGATTCAACATACAACTCATTTTAGCAGCCGTAGTCACCGTAGTGACCCTGCTGTCATCATCTCCTGCCTACGGTCAGGAAAACAGGGCGACATACTTCCCCTACCCCACTCCGCCCGATACCATGCAGAACCTCTATGACCGCACCGACTTTGTCATCACCCACTTCTGGGAGCGTTGCGACATGAAGAAGGGATTCTCGGCAAAGCACCGCATGAGCGAATCGCTGAAAGATTTCCTCGAACTGATGCCCTACGCCACGCGCCGTGCGGCCCATAAATCCGTAGCCTCACTCGTACAGTCGCTTGCCAAGCAGCCCGACGACCTCCTGTTCATGGCCGAAGAGGCTCAGAAGTATCTTTACAGCGACTCAGCGCTCTATTTCAGCGAGGAACTCACACTGCCGTTCCTCAGAGCCGTGGCCGACAACAAGAAGATGAACAAACAGGTCAAGGCCGACTATCAGCGCCGCGCTCAGGTGATGATGCGCTCCATGGCCGGTGCACCTACCCCGTACCTCGAGGTGACCGACCGCAAGGGCAAGGTTATGAACCTCTCGGAGATTCCCGACACCACCTGCCTGACCCTTGTCATCATAGACACTCCCGACTGTCTTGACTGCCGCCTGATGCGCACACGCCTCAACGCCAATATCAACCTCACCCGCCTCGTTGACAACGGTGTGCTGAAGATAGTCAGCCTCACTCCTTCACAGGCCGACGAGGAGTGGAAGGCCACAGCCGCCGGCTATCCGCAGGGATGGACTGTAGTGGCCTCACCCGATGTAACCGACTTCATAGATTTACATTCCAATCCGCTGTATATCCTCATTGACAATCAGGGCCTCATACGCCATAAGACCGCTGATGTCCGCGAGATATTCAACATGATCGGGACATCCTAAACCCGCCTATCCAATCACCCGACACAGTCTTATCACTTTCCATATATGACTACACTGCGCAACATCATCGCCGGATTCTTCATCAAGAACACCGGATTCTCCTATACCAACCTCGCACGCCTGTTCATGCGCCTCTTCGTAGGCATCATGCTCATGCAGTTCGGCATACGCCACTTGGTCAACTTCTCGACACTTGCGGGAGAATTCCCCGTCGTGTTCGGATTTTCAAGCCAGACCTCGCTGATACTGATGATACTCATCGAGCTGCTCTGCTCGACATTCATCATGGTGGGATTCCTCACCCGTATAGCCACTCTGCCGGCCATCACCGCCATGTGCTGTGCCGAATACTACATTCTCCATGACATGGTGCCCGACAGCATCGTCTACAGCCTTGACCCGACCGACCCGGGCTATCTCCCGATAATGTTTATCGGCATATATATCTTCCTGCTCCTTGCCGGCCCCGGTAAGATTTCGTTGGATTATTTCATATCACTCTTCTTCATCCGCGAGCGTGGCCGTACTGAAGAGGAGGAACTTGAGGAGGTTTGATGCCATGAAGATAGCAATGCTGATATCCGGTGGTGTCGACAGCGCTGTAGCCGTGCATCGCCTCAAGGAGGAGGGTCATGACATCCACCTCTTCTACATCCGTATAGGACTTGACAACGGCGAGGGTGACTGCTCTGCTGAGGAAGATATAGAGATGTGTTCCTACATCGCACGCCATTACGGCCTCCCTTTTGACGTGGTGTCGCTCCACAACGAGTATTGGGAGCATGTTATGGAGTATGCGCTCAACACTGTCAAGAGCGGACTCACCCCCAACCCCGACATCATGTGCAACCGCCTCATCAAGTTCGGATTCTTCGAAGAGCGCTGGGGCCATGAATTTGACAAGACGGCTACCGGCCACTACGCCACCACCGTGACACGCGACGGACTCGTCTACCTCGCTACGGCCAAAGACCCAGTGAAGGACCAGACGGACTTCCTTGCCCGCATAACTTACCCTCAGCTTGCCCACGCCATGTTCCCCATCGGCGATCTTCCTAAAGCTCAGGTACGACAGATGGCCCTCGAGGCCAATCTGCCCAATGCCACCCGCCGCGACAGTCAGGGCATCTGCTTTTTAGGTAAAATCAACTACAACGACTTCATACGCC
>CAZNBC010000211.1:0-3263 GCA_964571125.1 uncultured Bacteroides sp. | reverse complement strand
GCCCTCCCCCGCCGAAATAACGCTCACAAAGCTTGTTCACCGGAAAGTCGCCCACCGAACGTGTAGATATCTTCACATAATCGGGGGCATCCTCGCGCATGAATACCGAGTAGTTGACCCCTGGAATTGAAAGAGGTACATTGACCAATCCCTCGGTGTCGCCCTTCTCGTAGTCAAACTCCTTAAGTTCGTCAGCGGTCAGGGCTATCAGGGCGGCTCCATGCTCGGGCAGTATCTGCATCTTGCGATAGAGCGCGTATGAACATATACGTATGCTCGACAGGGAGTGGGTGTTGAACACCCGGCGATATATCTCGTTTTTGTCAATACCCTTGTCCAGCAGACGCGCTATGACCATGTATAGGTCGGGTTCATTGGAATTGTAGGTAAAGTGGCCCGTATCGGTCATCATGCCCGTATAGATACATTCTGCACCGTCCTTATCGAGGCGCGACTCGAAGCCCAGACGCACAAGGAGGTGATAGAGAAGCACACAGGTCGACGACATATCGGGGCGCGAGATGACCACCGTGGCCCAGTCCTCGGGATCAAGATGATGGTCAACCATCACTTTGGGACACGAGGCGTCACGCACGGCATCGGCCAGACGGTCAAGACGCGAAAGCGAATTGAAGTCAAGGCAGAAGATGAGGTCAGCCGAATTCATGAGCGAGTGTGCCCTGTCGGTGTGGCGCGAGGCCACGACTATACGGTCGGCATCCTTAAGAAACATCAGGGGGCGCGGAGGAGTGTCGGGAGTGACCACATGGACATGCTTTCCCATGGACTTAAGCACCTGAGCCAGCGCCAGTGAGGAACCTATGGCATCGCCGTCGGGCGACACATGGCATGTTATGACTATCCTGTGAGCCTTATATAGAATTGAGTGAATACGTGTGGCCGTAGAGCCGTCGATTATAGTACTGTCCATTGATAACTATCAGTGTGGCAAAAATGGAATACAAATTTAATAAGTTTTTTTAATTCGTCGTGACCCTTTCACGGAGAAAAAGGGTTATATTTGCGAGTTCTATTCCGACTCATCACCAAAACATCATGAATATCCTCCTGTCAGCATACCGTACCATAGCGACAGCGGCCATTGCCGTAGCCGCACTCTCCGTTCCCGCCACAGGCTCAGCAGCCTCATCCCTCACTGACTCACCGGTCAGACATGAGAAGTCATTCGGCATAAGAGGGGGCTACAACACCCGCAATCAGTCGCCCGTGGCAGGACTGGACTTCACCTACAGTTTCTCGCGCAATTTCCGTCTCGGAGCCAATATCGATTACGTGTTCCGCCACAAAAACACCGACGCTTTCGGCATAAATCTCAACGCACACTTCACCGTGCTTCGTGCCGCCCGCTTCACCGTATATCCGCTCGCGGGCGTGAGCTACACCTCGTGGCAGTTCAAGCACGATATGGTCAACAGCGCGGACTCCTCCACCCGCTCTGACTATCTCGGAGTCAACGTGGGCGCGGGTGCCGACTACCGCATCACTTCGACACTCAAGCTCAATCTCGAAGGCAAATATGATGTTATGAAGCACCATTCGACCGGTGTGTTCACTTTCGGCATAGCCTACTGCTTCTAATCATCCGGCACACCGTACTGAATAAAGATGGCCAATCCGTCGGTCTCTATCATAATACCGTTTTACAACGCCGAGGCTACGCTGGAACACACTCTGGCGTCGCTGACCGCGCAGACTCACCGCGACATACAGCTCATACTGGTCAATGACGGGAGCACCGATGCCTCTACCGATATCATAGAGAGGTTCACGGCCTGTCACTGCGACTTTCAGCACCCTCCGCTGCTCATCAACCTCAATGGTAATCAGGGGGCGGCTACCGCCCGTGCCACAGGACTTGAAAATGCCACTGGCGACTACGTGATACACTGCGACGCCGACGACTATTTGCACCCCTCATACATTCAGCAGCTATACGATACGGCACGTATGTACGATGCCGATATGGTAGTGTCGGGAATGACGTATGTCAAGGGGGAGCGGTCGTATGAAGTGGCCCAACCCATAACTCCGCAAAGCACTCTCAACGACCTTCCCCTCAATACAGTGACTTTCTCGCTGGTCAACAAGCTTATTCGACGTGAGTTCATCACCTCCAACGGAATAGCGTTTTTCTACGGCATCGACCGCTGGGAAGACCTCGGATTCATCACCCAGGTACTGGCACTCAATCCCATAATTGCCGAATGTTCTCTACCGGGTTACTACTATGTGCAACAGCCTGACGGGAAAAGTCTTTCGCGTTCCAAAAGCGAACTGCTGCTGCGCGACCACCTTATGATGGCGCTCATGATAGAGCAGTGGATGATGGAGCGAGATATCCATGACCGCTACGAGCACTATCTCACCTACCTCAAATATGTTGCCAAGATAAAGTATCTGCGTTGCAAGCCGCGCGACGTGGCGAAGTGGAAGCAGACGTTCCCGGAGGTTAACAGCCGTATATGGTCGCTGACACATGTCCCAGTGGCCATACGGATGCTCACACGCCTCGTGGCCATCATGCCCACAAAAATATCACAGGCTGTGGCAAACTTAACAAACTAAGGTCTTTAAGGTCCTTAGAGACCTTAAAGACCTTAAGGACCTTATTTTCGCCTTTTTTGCTTTTCTCGCTTCCTCATGCCTGATGCATGTAGATATAGCGCTTGATGGAGCGCTTGGGTGTTTTCTCAAACTCCTCGGTCATGATTTTCACACCGGTAATCTGTGAATAGCCCGGCAATTCCTGATTGAGGGTCTTGATATTGCTTTCCATGAGCGACTGCAGCTGATCGTGGGGTATCTTCTGGAGGTTGACGTTCTCAATATCGGGGTATACCAGTGCCACAAGCTTGCCGGCACCGTTCTCCACCACCACTGATTCAGCCACATAGGGCATATTGTTGAGTTTCTGCTCTATTTCCTCGGGATAGATGTTCTGACCCGAGGGGCCGAGAATCATATTCTTGTCACGGCCACGGATATAGATGTAGCCGTCGGCATCTATATTGCCTATGTCGCCGGTTGACATCCATCCGTCAGGCGCAAGCACCTCGGCTGTAGCCTCTGGATTCTTGTAATACCCCTGCATGACGTTTTCGCCCTTTACGTAGAGCACACCCGGTACATTGGCGGGGTCAGGCGAGTCGCACTTGATGGACATACGGTCAACAACCTGTCCGCACGAGCCGGGACTCTGACGCTCCCACGGCGTGTAACTGATGAGGGGGCCACATTCGGTC
>CAZNBC010000210.1:0-3279 GCA_964571125.1 uncultured Bacteroides sp. | reverse complement strand
CTGATTGACTGGCAGGTCGTGGCTACGGCCATTGTACTGTGCTTCGTGCTCAACCTCGTGACGGCCTCGATTCCTGCATGGCAGGCCGCGCGAGAAAATCCTGTTGACGCCATTAACGCAAGAAACTAACTCTGCGACAAAATTTTAGTTACAGACAAGTATGAAACGGAAACTACTGACACAAATGCGCAATGAATGGCGCAGCAATATATGGCTAACTGTCGAACTCATTATCGTCAGTGTAGTGTTGTGGGCCATCTTCATGTTCTTCTCATGGCTGACGTATCTTTCATGCCGCGACAAGGGTCATTCGACCGATGACATCATCGTGGCCGAGATGAAGTACATTCCGGAGAGGTCTGAGTCATATCAACGCGCCGGTCGCACCTATTTGGACGATATGCAGCTGTTGGAGCAGCGTATCAAACAGTCGCCCTACGTCATGTATGTCGGGCGAGGCAACAATGCGCTCCCTTACAACTATAATTATCACGGTATATCGCTCCAGACTATCGGTGAAGACACTACTTATCAATACTATGGCAACCAACGTGAGATGACAGCCGACGCCGTGCGTGCTCTCGAGCTACGCGGACGCCACGGTGAGACTGCCGAGCAACTCATAACCATGCTCAAGAGGGGAGAGCTGCTACTCTCCGATGCCGAGTACAAGATGTGGGACATTGAGAATTTTGTCGGCAAAGAGGTGATACCGCCCTATGATTCCTCTATGGTACGCCGTGTCGGTGCCGAGATATATCCCATCGCTCGCTCTGACTTCGAGACTACCTGGGGCGGAACCATCGTGGCGCTGATAGACGATAACACCTGGGCACAGCAGATGATCATAAAGGTGAAGCCCGGCATGGGACGCCAATTCATGGAAGCTATGAACGCCGACGAAATGCGACTCGGCAATGTATTTCTATCCAACTTGCGCCCCATTGAGCGTGACCGCGACTCGGCCTATGTCGATGTCTACCGCACGATAAAGGCTAACACAGTCTGCGCCATCTTCCTTATGACCGTGATATTCATGGGATTTCTCGGGTCGTTCTGGTTCAGGATTCAGCAGCGTGTGCCTGAGATAGCCCTGCGTATTGTCAACGGCGCCACGCGTGACGACATCTTCCGCCGACTTCTCGCCGAGGGATTCATGATACTCATTCCGGCCACGGTGGTAGCGGTGGCGATTGAGGTCTTTATCTGCAAAAATGAACTTGTTGTCACCAATTTCTTCGACATTAATCGTCTGAGTCCGTTCTGGGGCATCGCTGAGACTTTCGTAGCCCTGTCACTGATGGTATTTGCCGGCATCTGTATACCCGCACGCAAGGCGATGAATATTAATCCCGCTGAAGCACTTAAGGACGAATGAGAAGGTTTCCACTTTATCTATTGTCTGTGACCCTCGCGCTTCTCATTCCAAGCGGCGGAGGAGCACGTGAGCTGTCGCTGACGCTTGACGAGGCTATCATGATGGCCCGGGCGAAGAGTGTCGACGCCGCTGTGGCGCTTGCCGAACTGCGCTCTGCGTATTGGGAATGGCGCACCTACCGCGCTGACATGATGCCCGAGGTGACTTTCCTTGCCACTGTGCCGAGTTACTCCAATCAGTTTACGCCCTACATGAACGAGTCTGGCGAATACAGTTTCGTGCGCACAAATGTCCTTGAAGCTCAGGGGCAGATTTCCGTGACACAGAATGTGAGGCTGACTGGCGGTAAACTGAGCTTGACATCCTCGCTTGACCTCATGCACATGTATGGTGAGGGTGGAGGCAACAAGTTCATGAGTATCCCCATCGCCCTTACCTTGACCCAACCCCTCTTCGGGGTAAACAACCTTAAGTGGCAGAGCCGTATTGAGCCGGTGCGCTATGCCGAGGCGAAGGCGGCCTTCATAAGTGCCTCGGAGGATGTGGCTTTGGCGGCTGTCAACTACTTTTTCACGTTGCTCATGAGCCGCGAGAATAAGGCTGTCGCCGAGCAGAATCTCAAGAATGCCGAGAAACTCTACGAAGTTGCGGTCGAGAAGCGCCGTATGGGGCGGATAAGTGAGAACGACCTGCTGCAGATGGAGCTTAATCTGCTTGATGCCCGCTCGACGCTGACCGACTGCGCGAGCACACTCAGGGCAGACATGTTCAGGTTAAAGACTTTTCTTGACATTACCGACGAGGAAGTCGATATTGTTCCCGTCGTGCCAAGTGAAGTCCCCGATGTAGAAATAAGCTACGGACACGCATTGGAGAGTGCGTTGGCTAACAATAAGTTTGCCAAAAGTCTCCGACGCCGTCAGCTTGAGGCCGACTACGATGTGGCAAAGGCCAAAGGCGACCTAAGGCAGATCAACATCTTCGCTCAGTTGGGCTACACAGGCACGGATTCCGAGTTCGGCGATGCGTACAGGCGTCTGCGTGGCAATCAGATGGTGGAGGTCGGCATGTCCATTCCGCTCCTTGACTGGGGCAAACGTCGCGGAAAAGTGAAGGTGGCCGAGAGCAACCGACAGGTCACCGAGAGCCGTCTCCGTAGCGAGGAGATGAATTTCAGTCAGAATCTGTTCGTGCTCGTAGAGCGCTTTGGCAATCAGCAGGAACAGTTACGCATAGCCTCGCGTAGCTATGACATCGCTATCAAACGATACGACACTAATGTGCAGACCTTCATGATAGGCATGATTTCCACCCTCGACCTCAATGACTCACAGTCACGCAAGGATGAGAGTATGCGCCGCTACGTCAACGAGCTGTACAGATATTGGAGCTACTGGTATCAGATTCGCTCGCTGACCCTGTATGACTATGAGCATCATACGGGCATCAACGCTGACATTGAGAGACTTGTAAAAATGTAGTACATTTGCGCTATGATTCTGATAATTGACGATGACCGGGCTGTGAGGATGTCGCTCAAGCTGATGCTTGAGAGGGCCGGCATGGAGTGCGAGACGGCCGCAGACGAGCGTTCCGCCTTCGATATAGTCCGTGCCCGCGAGCCTCAGCTCATTATCCTTGATATGAATCTTACACTCGGTACGACGGGGAGGCAGGGCATTGAGATGCTGCGTAAGCTCCGTGTACTCGTGCCTCATGTGCCCGTAATACTTATTACCGCATGGGGCACTATCGCCTTGGCGGTCGAAGGGATGAGCCTCGGAGCTACATACTTCATCACCAAACCGTGGCGCAACTCCGACTTTCTGTCCCAGGTACGCAAGGCATTGAAAGATACCGAGGTGGCAAGCGAGGAGCGCAACCGTGTGACGACACTCGAG
>CAZNBC010000209.1:0-3312 GCA_964571125.1 uncultured Bacteroides sp. | reverse complement strand
ACAACGTCAAGGCTTCAAAGCTATGTAACTTTTACGCTACTTTCGGTGGTAATCGCGATAACGCCGATTCTTGTGTCATGTTCTTTACTTTACTTCCTGAGAATAATGAAGGTATTAGTTCTGATGCCGACTGGATCAAGAATATTGCGAGCCTGTCATCTGAATTAAGTCTGTGTTTGACTGCAATAAACGATGCCGGGTTTTCTGAATACTGGGACACAGTGATTAAACCCTCTCTTGACGGGTATATCAGTTCATATCCAGTTGCAGAGGAAACACTCAATGCCATTCATGAAGCAATGACCGATTTTTCCGGTCCGGAAAGTTTATCCGAGACTCATTCAAATATATTTGTGCTTAATATTGATAACGCGTTTAATCTCTCCGATGAATCGTTCTGTTGTACTCCACATCTTTTGGACAAAGAGATGGAAAAACGTTTCAGACTTGACTTTATCAAAGTATACACTCACGAGAATCTGCATCGCTTGAAAATATCCGACGTTCTGATTGATAGACTGGAAGCACTAAAAGCCGACGATTTCTACATGGAAAACGAGCGGATAGCAAGCGGACATGGAGAAGGACTGAACGAAGCCTTTGTCGTGGCCGCAGAGGTCTACATTTCACATAAGATAGGCCGCCGTGATGCCCGGAGCGTTTATGACGAGTTCAAAGATTATGTCGATGGCAGCCTCGTTTTAGCTCCGATTGTCTATGCCCATCTGGACGATAAGCGCCGGGATGAATCGCTAAACGATTTTGTACTTCGTCTGTTGGATACCGGCATTATCTCGGTCGGCACCGTCCAAGCGGAATATGATAAAGCCATGAGCTTGCTCCAATCACAAATCTAATTGCTCCGCTTGGATAAAAATCTTATTTCTGATAGGCGTTTACCAGCCGCCTGAGGCGCCGCCTCCACCGGTCATGCCGCCGCCGAAACTTCCGCCTCCAAAGCCTCCGCCACCTCCAAATCCACGGCCTCCTCCGCCACCGGGTATAATCATGATGGGCGGTTCAACAGTCTTGGCAATAGTGTAGGGCACGTTGTGGGTGTTACCGCAGTTGCGGCAACGGTACATGCGCACCCCTTGTCCCTCGTAGCGCGTGGTGGGCTGGCGCAATACACGATTAGCCGTCATGTAGTCGGCACGTGCGCCACAGTTGGGACATACCGTATAGTTGGTCGATGAGTTGACGTAGGGTATAATATCGGTTTCGTTGCATTTCGTGCAAAGCCATACGTCATAGTCGACCGAGTTGATTTTTTCCTCGATATCCTGTGCCGGAGTAAGGTAGTCGTTGTCGTGCACCTCATCCACTCGATTCATGCGGGTGCCGCAATTGGGGCAATCGTGGCGATGCAGACGGGTGTGTCGCTTCAGGAGCCACCACACGGCCCAAGATATCACTCCGAGGCCCAGAGTGATAGGTATTGCCATGAAGATGACGAGTCTGAGATTGTTGAGACGTCGATAGCGCTCAGGGTCGGGCAGACTGCGTGAATTGAGATAAATCAAAGCGCTGACAGCCAGCAGCGCAATCACCACGATGATTGAAAATGTCCCGTAGCCTTTTATGAAGTCTTTGAAATCTTCATCGCTTGACCCGTTATTGGGCGCTTGATTGCTATAAAGATAGTCGGCGGCTTCAGGGTCGCGCAGATAGTCGCCTATCATGGCTATGGCGTTGAGTACGGCATCGTCGGCGTTATCCTCCTTCATTGCCGGCGCGATGGCCTGGCGGATTACACGGCCGGCTCGTCCATCATTGATGACACCCTCAGTACCATAACCGGTGCGGATGGCTGCACGGCGGTCATCGCGGGAGATAACTACGAGCAGGCCGTTGTCACGGTCTTTCTTTCCTATGCCCCATTGCTCGAATAGCTCGGTAGCGTAAGAGTCGATGTCCTGTCCGCTCAGGTCTGATACGACAACGACCGGCACTTCGACCGTGAGACTGTCCTGCAGTGATTGCAGCATGGCATCGGCCCGCAGGCGAGCTTCGGTGGAGAGTATTCCGTCAGGGTCGCTTACCCATGAGGTCGCGTTGGCCACGTGGACATTGGGAACTTCGCCGGGAGTGCGGGCTGTCAAATTAACGGCAATGCAAACGGCTATGAATATCAGGATATTGCGGAGCATCATTAGGATAAATGGTATGGAATTTTTAGACTGCGGGAAGGGTTGAGCCGTTGAGCTTGCGGTAGAGGTCAAGGGCATACACATCGGTCATGGCCGATACATGGTCCAGAACGGCCTGAATGCGCTTGAAAAGAGTCGGTGCCTTGACATCATACTGTGATGGAACCTTGGAGAGCAACAGGCGAGAATAGTTCAGTTCAGGAAAACGCACGGCGTGTATGAGCTTCTCAAGAAGAAATGTTATGATGCGGTTACCTGCCAGCTCGATGTCTACCACATCGCCGGCGCAGTATAGCCGCTCCCACGACAGTGCGTTACAGGCTTCGTAGGCTTTAAGTTCCTTACCTCCGATAGCTTGTAGTAGAGTCCCCTTGAAAGTACCGCTCATGATAGCTTGCTCGTTGTCTACAAACGCCTTGGCACAGAGTGTCACGAGTTTGCTGATAACCGATGAGCGCAGGTGGGCTACCTTCTCGTTGGGATCTTCTATCGTGTTTATGATATGTTCATGGCGGGCTCGCTCATCTCCCTCAAAATAATCGAGTAACAGCGGCAGTACCTCGGTAGTCGAGAGTATCTTGAGCTTGTGGGCGTCCTCGATGTCCATGATTTCGTAACAGATGTCGTCAGCTGCCTCAACGATATAGACCAGCGGGTGACGCACATATTGCATAGCGCCATCAGAGCGTGTAATCTTATTGATTCCAAGCTCGGTGGCTATTGTATCGTAAGTTTCGCGCTCGGTCGTGAAGAATCCAAACTTCCCGTTGCTGCCGGCAACGCTTGACTCGTAGGGATACTTTACAATGGACGCGAGGGTAGCGTAGGTCATGCCGAAGCCACCCTGTCGACGACCGTTGAACGGGTGGGTGAGCACCCGCAGGGCATTGGCATTTCCCTCAAAGTGGATAAGATCACACCACTCGGCATCCGATAGGCTGTCACGCAGTATGGTGCCCTCGCCCTCTGAGAAAAAGGTTGCGATCGCTTTCTCGCCCGAGTGACCGAAGGGTGGATTCCCCAGGTCGTGGGCAAGGCAGGCGGCCGCTACAATCTCACCTATCGACATCAGAGCCTGCACGGTGGCCACGTCGGTGTACCGGGGCATCAGCGCTGTCATGACCTCGGCTGCGATAGAACGTCCCACTGAAGATACTTCAAG
>CAZNBC010000208.1:0-3345 GCA_964571125.1 uncultured Bacteroides sp. | reverse complement strand
TATGACAAATTCCGAGTTATTCATTTTCTTTTGAAAGTTTTTATTTATTGGGAAGATATATTTTCTGGAGCGAGGAGGCGAAGCGGGTCCAGGCGAGATGACGTAGGAATGTGGCGTGGGCTTCAGCACCCATGCGAAGACGAAGCTGCTTGTCGGTCACGAGGCGTTTCAAAGCATCGGCAATGGCCTGTGTGTCACCCGGCACGATAATGAAGGCCTCACGGCCATCGGTTAGGTATTCGCGTTGAGCTCCCCGGGCCGTGCAAACCTGCGGACGACCTCCTGCCATATATTCTGTGTTGGAGAGTCCGAAAGCTTCTTCTTCAATGGAGGGGAGTATTCCGATATGGCAATCACGTATCAAGTCGAGTGCTGACTCAGGCTGCTTGCGCCAGTCAATCATCTCCATCACGCCACGGGCTTGGGCGCGGAGGCGAAGCGAATCAACATAATCAGGGTCACCGCTTCCCGCAATACGCAGACGCATCTTGAGTGGTTTGAGTTGAGGCAGCGCATCAATAAGATATTCCAGCCCTTTACCCCGTGTGATAGGCCCATGAAACATAGCCACCACCGGTCCCTTCTCAGGAGGAGGTGTCGGTTGTTCATGATCAGGTAAATATAGAGAGTTATGAAGCACGTGCACCCTCTGGCGCGGCATCGGTAAAGAGTTCTTATCCCAAGGTGAGAAAAACCGTTCCGCTGCCCGATGGGATACGAATATAAGTGCATCCAGATTCCTATAGATGCGACGGGCAAGCCATGAATCGCGCCCTTTGCGCACGCTATGTATGGTAAGCACCACACGAATGTCAGGCCTACGCGCGAGTTTGCGTGCAAGCAGAGCCATGAAGGCATCGCGCACATGATGCGTGTGGATCACACAATGATCGGGGGCCGTGCGGTGCATCATCCTCATTAAACCTGCTACAGATGATAAATCCAGGGCACCTCCTAACGGGGCATGGCGCAGTCGAACACCGGCACTCCTGAATACACTGTCAACAGCTTTGGCATCGCGTGTGAAAGCCGTCACTTTCCAGCCTATTGCTGAAAAGTGACGGCTTATATCAAGTGCATAGCGTTCGGCTCCTCCGAATCTATTGGAGCTGACCACCTGTATCAATTCGTTTCTCGGTGCCACTACCGCCGTATTAGTTTCACATTCGCCCTGACCTCTATTCTAAGAGGGGGCACCGATATTTCTCTCAATTGGCGGCTGTCAGCATTACGCTGATATCCACACTCGGTATATTCAGGAATGAACCGATGAGCTTGTCAACGAGACGTCCGTTATAGGTGACGATTCCCGCCTGCACGCCCGGGGTGGTGGCCAGCATTCCCTCAAAGCCATTCTTTATGATCATCTCATCGAAGAAATTCACGAGGACGTTACTCAGCGCCATAGCCACTGTGCGGGGCACTGACATAGAGGGGTGTGACTCTTCGAAGTCAAGCAGATATACCGATTCCTTCATGGCCACCGAGAGCTTCTTGGGGAATTCAAAGGCGCGTGTGGTGGTGCCGATGAAGATCACATCAGCGGTCTTTACTTTGTTAAAGAGCACACGCGGATGAATGGCTATGGTATTCAGGGACTCTCCGCAATATTGTTTTGCCATCTGCAAGGCGGAGATGTCGTTATTCATCAGAGTTACATAGGCTCCGGATGCAAGCGCCGCCCGACACGCAGCATAGACATCATTGCCATCGCCTATGACAAGGACCTCACATGGATTCAAACCGGCTACACTTCCTAAAAGCACACCTTTGCCACCTCCCAAGAATGAAAGATGATCCTGTGCATACATCACGGCGGCGCGTCCGTTGATTTCATCAATAATGTTAGCGAAGACAGGCTCGTCATTATAGCTATACATATTGTCAAGACAGCCGGAAGTGATTTTCTTGTCAAGCAATGCCTGAATATGTTTCATCTCAAAGAGGGAGTTATCCATCATGGTGAGAAGCACTGCCCCGGGATTCATATGTGCTATCTCCTCTACTGCGGGGGGAAGATAAGATAGCACGATGTCTGACTTCAGGGCCTCTTCGCGACTTACGATTTCAACACCGAATTCGGCATATTGCTCATTAGTGAAGCTGATGTCTACCGCAGCTCCGCT
The DNA here is from genome assembly GCA_964571125.1 of uncultured Bacteroides sp. Classification (GTDB taxonomy): domain Bacteria; phylum Bacteroidota; class Bacteroidia; order Bacteroidales; family Muribaculaceae; genus Paramuribaculum. The sequence goes on along the minus strand of CAZNBC010000208.1, from coordinate 1,219 downwards.
CTCCATTCTAACATGTATGCCGGAGGCTGAGATAAGTCCGCAAGCCTCGGGAGTGAGGAGGAAACGTGTCTCATCATTTTCGGGATCGTTAGCAAGGAGGCCAACAGTGAAATTGCCCCCCATCTCCTCTAAAATTACCTGACTGGGTTCCGGCTCCAGAGCCGAATATATCTTATCTTCTGCCATAGTCTTGATGGTTTTGTCGGTTTATATTTTGACGCCAACACGTGTCGCAGATAGAGCCACGAGACGCTTGCGCTGCGGTAAGTCTTTTAAGACTCAAGTCACAAAATTACAATTTAATTTTGAACGGACAATCTTTTTGGCACTTAATTTTGATTGATATCCATTATTTCCCTTCTTCTGCGTTCAAGGCTGAGGCCGCTTCCCGGAATGAGTCCATGATTGCCGTGGGCATACCTTTACTGAATGCACCGAGGTGATAGGGGGACTCTGCATCTGTCTCGGGAGCCCAATAGAACACTCCTGTGCATGCACCGTCGGTCAGAGTCAGAGATGCCTTTATAAGAGCATCTATAAACTGCTTTCCTTTTTCAGGTTCACGGGCATCTACTCCGGTCTCTACGATCATCACGTCAGTGCCGTATTTCTGTTTCAGGTGGCGTATGTTGGCCATGGTGTCCACAAGAGTCATGAGTTTACTCGGCTCAAATCCTTCCTCCATAGCCCAATAGGGATATACGCTCATGCCGATGATATCCCATTCCACTCCGTCGCCACGCAGAAGGTCAAATACCCTGTCATATAAATCCCGGTCAAAGCCATTGTCAAGGTGGACTATCACCTGAGCGTCAGGATATATCTCTTTAGAAGCGGCAGCCCCGGCCTTAGTCAGCATGGTGTAGTTGTGAGGATTCTCATGCAGATTGCCCATAGGCCAGAGAAAGCCGTGGGTGGTCTCATTGCCGATCTGCACCCATCTTACGTCAATACCTGCATCTTTCAGCAGACTAAGCGTGGAGCGAGTGTGAGCAGCGAGGGCTTCGGCTGTCTGTTCCGGAGTAAGACCGGCCCAAGCCTTGGGAGGATTCTGCTTACCGGGGTCGGCCCACCAATCGGAATAGTGAAAGTCAACCATCACGGGCATCCCGAGGGCCTGCGCACGACGTGCCATGACCAATACATCCTCCGGAGAGGAGAATCCCTCCTTAGGGTCTACCCAAACCCGAAGACGAACTGCATTCATGCCATACTCTTT
>CAZNBC010000207.1:0-3356 GCA_964571125.1 uncultured Bacteroides sp. | reverse complement strand
TACTCCCAGGACCCCGGCAGCGCCATGCGTGGCGGTGAGATCGGATTCATGGGACGCGGACATCTTGAGCCCGAATACGCCGCCGTGGCCTTCAACCTCAATGACCCCAAGAAAGCATCGAAGATTGTGGAGACACAGTTTGGTTACCACATCATTCAGCTCATAGAGAAGCGTGGCGACCGCATCAACACCCGCCACATCCTGCTTCAGCCCAAGGTGTCGGAGAATGACCTTATTGACGCCATACATCGCCTCGACTCGCTGAAGATGGACATCGCCGCCGGCAAATTCACCTTTGACGAAGCCCTCCCCTACGTGTCGCAGGACAAGGACACACGCAACAACCGCGGCCTGATGATAAATCAGCAGAACGGCACCACGCGCTTCGAGATGTCACAGCTGCCTCAGGAAATAGCCAAGGTGGTCGACACCCTTCAGGTAGGCGAGCTGTCGGCTCCGTTCGTCATGAAGGACCCCAAGCTCAACCGCGACATTGTAGCTATCGTGAAACTTTCGGCACGCATACCAGGCCATAAGGCGAATCTGTCCGACGACTTCCAGCTCATAAAGAATATGTATGAGTCGTCACAGCGCTCTAAGATTCTCTCCGACTGGCTGACAAAGAAGATTGCCGACACCTACGTGCGCATCGATGAGAATTGGCGCAACTGCGAATTTCAGCATAAGGGATGGATCAAGGAGGGCGTAAGTCAGGACTCGGAAGGCAAGTGAGAAGCCTCATACGATTTCTCACAGCTTCGGCCGTAGTCATCGTGCCATTGGTAGGCAGCATGATTACGGCACAGACACCTACCCGTAGCGAGCGGTCGGTGCGCCCGACAGTGCCCGATGCTGACCGTCAGCAGTCTGACAAGGTGTTCCTTGAGCACGCCGACCTCCTGAAATATGACCGCCAACTGAGTTTCACCGAAGAGGAGCGGCCGCAGTATCAGATTCTCGTGGGCAATGTGAAATTCCGCAAGGGCGACATGTTCATGTACTGCGACAGCGCCCATTTCTATGAGAGCATCAACTCGTTTGACGCTTACGGAAATGTCCGTATGGAGCAGGGCGATACGCTCTTTGTCTACGCGGACGAACTGAACTATAGCGGCGAGGACGAAATGGCCGTCCTGTATGCCGACACCGGTAAGAAAGTGCGACTCATCAACCGCGATGTGGAGTTGAAGACCGATGTCTTCAATTACGACATGGCCAGTGAGCGCGGTTTCTACAACGTAGGGGGCGAACTCACCGACAAGACCAACAAACTGACATCTTGGGAGGGCGAGTATTTCCCTGACACCAAGTATGCCAATTTCTACACCAACGTGAAGCTCACGGGACTCAATCGTCAGGACACCCTGAGGATGTACACCGACACGCTGATATATAACACCGATACACATATTGCCGAACTGGTGTCACGTACGCTGATTGATGACAAAGATGGCGACATCCGCTCCACATCGGGCACGTATAACACCACCACGGGATTTGCCGACCTCTACAAGCGATCGCTTATCACTACACGACGGGGCAACACCCTTACCGGCGACACCCTCTTCTTCGACCGCGATTCGGGTGTGGGGGAGGCTTTCGGCAACATGCTGTTTACTGACTCGGCGCGCCAGTCATGTATCTCCGGCGAGTATGGGTACTATAATGACGGTCTTGACAGTGCATTCGTCACCGGGCGTGCCTTGGCCAAGGAGTATTCGCGCGGTGATACACTCTATCTCCACGGCGACACCATCAATGCCTACATCACACTCCCGGATTCCACCCGCCTGACCAATGTCTACCACGGCGTGCGTTTCTATCGCTCTGACCTCCAGGGACTGTGTGACTCCCTGAGTATGTCTGAAGCTGACTCCATTCTCTATATGTACCGCCACCCCGTCGTATGGAGCGGAGAGAAACAGGTGTTCGGCAATGTGATGCACGTCCACCTCAATGATTCCACCGCCGACTGGGCACGACTCCCCGAGAGTGGCTTCCTCGCCGAACATATCGCCGAGGATTGCTACAATCAGCTCAGCGGCTCGGACATGACCACGTGGTTTAACGACTCCACCATATCGCGTCTCTATGTCGAAGGCAACGTCATGATGATATCTTTCCCCATGGAAAATGACTCGACATACAACAAGTTTGCCTACCTTGAGACATCATTCATGGACGTGTACTTCGAGGCCGACACCATAAGGGAGGCCCACTTCTGGCCACAGACCACCACCAAAATCGTCCCCCTCTATCTGGCCAAACGCAAGGACTACTTCCTGCCCAAATTCAGCTGGTTTGAGGACCTCAGGCCTACCTCCCCCGACGATGTGTTTAATGTCAGTCAGGAGATGATTGACCTCGTGTCGAGCGTCGAAATTAAACGTCCCGTTCGCCCCGTAAAATCACCGACAGCGCCCAATCCCGATGCCCCCGAGCCCGTGCAGGAAGCAACTGTGCCTTTGCCGGAAGACCCCGAATCTCTACCGGAATCCCCCGAGCCGATGCCGGAATCTAATGTACCGGAGAGTCCTGAAGCCGAGGCGGAAAAGGCGGATTCTACCTCCGCTTCTGAAGATGATCCATCATGACATCCGCGAAAGGTCGGTCATCCACGTACTCAAATCCACATTTCTCATACAGGCGTCTGGCCGAGTGATTATCCTTATCCACGAGGAGTCCTGCCGGCTTACCTGTTGCCTCAGCGCGCTTTGACATAGCGTTCAGAAGCTTTGAGGCAACGCCCTGTCCCCTCCACTGAGGCATCACCGCAAGGCTGTCGAAATAGAATTCGTCGGGCGACGTCTCATCGCGGATTTCGCCCTCGAGATGATACCCGAGTTCCTCCTCGGCTACCTTGAAAAACGGTTTGCGCAACGCATACAGCCGTGAGCCGTCATACCCGATCAGTCCACCTGCAAACTCCCCGTCGGGAGTCGTGGCAACAAGCGCATTCCTGTAACTGTATTGGCTGTCCTCCATCTCACAAAGGCGTGTGAACAATCTATGCACATCTTCGAGTGTGTGGTCAGGCCCGGCAAAAGCATTGCTTATCTCCTCGCCCACACCCATCATTATCACGCGGGCCAACATTGCCGCATCGCTCTTACGCGCGTCACGTATCAATATTTCCATAATTAACTTTCCTTTATTATTATAACAAAGAGGTGCAGCCAATGGCCACACCTCCTTGAATATTTTTGTCACGCCCTGATTTCTACGCAGAGGCGATGATATGAGGCTGTAGATTAAGCCTGAGGCATTTTGGTCTTCTTACCCCAGCCGTAAGCTGCGTCAGCGCCGAGTTCCTCCTCGATGCGGAGAAGCTGGTTGTACTTAGCCATACGGTCTGA
>CAZNBC010000206.1:0-3367 GCA_964571125.1 uncultured Bacteroides sp. | reverse complement strand
AGCACCCTGAAATTTTCCTCCTCAAAGCGCTCTTACATCAAGAGCATCACCGTCTTCTACGAGGAACAAGGGGGCGAGATTGACCCGCCGACACCCGGCGAACTCTCCGAACCGGTTGCGCCCATCATCACCCCCGACGGCGGCACATTCTACAATTCAGTGTCTGTAACGCTTAACTTTGCCGATGAGAACTCAGATCTGGCCGCTTCGGATGACTACATCCTGCGCTACTCCCTTGGAGGCAGCAATATGGACTACGGCATGACCATTTCCCGCACAGATGAAGACTATACCGGCCCGATAGTGTTGGCGCATGGCGAGTATAATATCACCGCTTACGTATATAATACTAAAACTGATACCAACGGCCCGGTCGCCTCTACCAATTTTACGGTAGAAAGCGGCTATGCAGATGTGCTCACTTGGGATAAATTCACATCTACAAATACTTCATCTTACAGCACTTATACCTATACTTCGGAATATACCGGTGTGACCTATGAGGCTCAGATGGCACCTAACAACTGCATACAGCTGCGTTCAAGCAATAGCAATTCGGGCATCATCATAAAGGACAATCCGAGCCGCTACGTAGTAAAGAATGTGGAATTGGAATGGAACTCCAAGACTGATGCTGCACGCAAGGTTGACCTCTACGGCAAAAACACTCCCTATGCTGCTCCCTCCGATCTCTATGGCTCCAATAAGGGCACTTCATTCGGCTCCATTGCTATGGGAGAGCCTTCGGCTGCTCCCGAGGAGGATTATGTGTATTTCGGCATGCGTTCCAATAGCGGTGCCCTTTATCTTGACAAGGTGACCGTTGTCTACGGTGACGGCACCATTGCAGTCACCAAGCTGGACGCACCTGAGATTGAAATCAACAGCACATACCATACCTTCCGTCTGCGTAGCATGCAGGCAGAGTCAATAGATTCTGACCTCACTACAATGTATTATGCGGTGGTAGACGAATTTTCCGGCGAACCCTCCGCAGATCAATTCCTGGCCTATACGACTCTCCCCTATCCCGAGGACGTTCCTTTCCCCTCTCAGGAGGGCAACTATAAGGTGTATGCCTTTGTGAAGTCAAACAACGACATGCTCTATATAGACTCCGACATGTCGGTTGCCACTCATGCCGTACGTGTACCGCGTCCCGTTGAGCCGCAGGCTCCCAACATCACTCCTGATGGTGGTGATTTTGAAGAGGAGATCGTGGTGACTATGTCATTCTCGGATCCGAATATGGAGATGGAACCTGAGAATTACCAGATTGTCTACACTCTCGACGGTTCCGACCCGATGGATTGGTCGGCCGAACGATTCACCTATCCCATCAATGACCCCGGTATGCCGGAACCCTTCCCCGGCATTACGCTTGGAGAGGGCACCTGGATTGTCAACGCGCGTGTGCACTACATGAGCGAACCCAATGAGATGGGCGAGACTGATGCCTGGAGCCCGATGGCTTCCCAGACTTACAACGTGACTTTCTATCAGCCCGCTCAGCTCGTAGCACCGGTGATCACCCCCGACGGCGGCACCTTCAATGACAACGACTGCCCGATGATAAGCATCAGCTACGGCGAGGGCAACGAGCACCTCGATCCCGAGAAATATCCTATCTACTACTCCATCAATCATGGTGACGCTGAGCTCTATACCGGAGAATTTAAACTCTACTGGACGGGCGAGCAGGAAGTCAGCGCGTGGGTCAACGACGTGCGCGAGGGTTACTGCGGCCCCGAGGCTGTGGCATACTTCGAAATCAAGGAGGGCCCGAAGCCCGTTGTGGAGACCGTAGTGTTTGACTTCACCGATGCTGAGGCCTGCGCTACTTATGGCTTCCCCGAGCCTCCCGCGAGCAGCGGCGTAGATCTGGATAATGCCTCCTTTACTCACCCCAGCGGAGTGACAATGACCGTATCCGAAAAGGTTGGCACACAGACCCGCTGGTGGTACAACAAGGGGTTGACACTGCGCCTCTACGCCGGCAACTACATTACTTTCTCTGCGCCGGGTAAGAAAATCAAGTCCGTAGAGATCGGCTATACATCTGATAGTAATAACAAAAATCTGTCATTACTTGATGAAAACGGCCAGGCATGGACACCTCTTCAGGAATCAGTACGTATATTCAACCCCACCGGGTCCAAGGGTGCATACATCGCTACCATCACTTTCGAAATTGAGAGTTATCCCTCTGACCCCTCCGATTTTGAGATAGCAGACTTCTCTGAAGCTGCCGACCTTATGCAGACGGCTAAGGAGAATGGATTGACAGAGGTGGATGAGTCCGGGAATATGGTTACTACGGTGCCGGTTGTGATTCCGGGCAAGCTCCATGTAATCTATGTGAACGGCAGCGAGGCTCACCTGCAGGATGAGAACCGCAACAATATCCGCCTTGAGGGTGTGCCCGCCGACGCTGAGCTGAGCACTGCCAATGCAATCGCCGAGGTGCGTGCCTATCTGATGGAGAACCTGACGACGGGCGTCTACCATCTCGTCTACGCCGGCCACACCAATCATGAGGATGCTTCCGAGCCGGTGGCAGCTGAGATGGAGCTGTCAGGCTTCGTGGCCGCTATGGAGGAGAACCCCTTGAGCCACATGCACCATTACGTCAACTTCACCGGCGTGGGCTATGACCACGAAGAGGGCGTAATCTACGTGACCGGCTCTGTTGAAACAGTTGATGAAGCAGGTATCCGCCGCGTCGTGGCTGAAGACGTCACTGCCAGACTGGCCGTGCGCAACGACCTGGGCATCAACCTCTACAGCGATGACAACACGGTGAATATGGCCGGTGTGGTCGACAAGGAGGGTGACAGCTACGTACTCGTACCCACCATGTTCCAGACTGAGACGGGCGTCAAGGCTCTGTATGCCGAGGGTCTGAGCGTGGCTGACGGCTGCATCAACGCTCCCCGGGGCAGCCGCATCTTCAATGTAAACGGCGTGGAAGTGAGCGGACGCTCGCTGGCTGCCGGCATCTACTTCGTAGTGCTCCCGCAGGGACGCACGGTGAAGTGTCTGGTGAAATAGACAGTTTAAAACCGAGATAACTGCGTGGGCGGGGTGCCGGAATTCAACATCCGGCGCTCCGCTCCGCTTTTTTTGCTTGCAGAGGCCGGGGCGCATTTGGTCGGAACAATAGGCCGTTTGCTCGTTTTTATTTGCAGAGGGACGCGTTTCATTATAATTTTGTAGCGGTAATAAAGACCATAGAAGATAGAAATTAGTTTAGTAAATTTAATTAGTTAGTGAATATGAAGTACGAATATCTGTCAATATTGGCTCTGAGTCTTATGTCGGCATCCGGTGCGGCTGCACAGGAGCCGGCAGACTCTCTCCCGCAGGA
>CAZNBC010000205.1:0-3369 GCA_964571125.1 uncultured Bacteroides sp. | reverse complement strand
AAGTGGTCTGATTGGAAACAACTATTCTTCCACCATCACCTGCGGTGAAAGTAACGACTGCGGTAGTGGGAGCTACGACTTCGGCCTTGAAGGTCGCGTTGATGTTTACATCGCCTTCAACCTTGTAGGGATTACCCTGGTTGGTGTAAGTCTTCTGACCGGCAGCAGCTTCAACAGGAGTGTCGTTGATGGTTAACTGATCAATTACATAGCCATCATTAGCTTCTACGAAGATACCTAAGAGGTCATTAATTGATACAGTTGTACCACTGCTCATGGGAGGATCAAAAGTGGTCTGATTGGAAACAACTATTCTTCCACCATCACCTGCGGTGAAAGTAACTACGGGATTGGCAGCAGCTTCCTCACCAATCTGAATGGTGAAGTCAATGATACCTCCGCCATTGGCCGAGATGAAGTTGTCGGTATAACCGTTTGCGCTTGTACGTCCGCAGGGATTAACACAATTCCAGTCCACCTTATGACGGATACGATAGCGACCGTTGGGAAGGTTTTCAGGAATTACGAATGTGGGCATGGTACATGTATATGACTGGCCCCAAGTTGAATCGTAAATACGGGTACCGTCACTATAATATGTCGGGTCAGCACCAGTGCGATTATATCCAGTGTGAGATACAAGTTCACCATCAACTTTAGCACCGCTGCATGAAGCTTCATTAAAGTCAAAGGTACCACTATTGTCGTAGTCTACATATACGTAGGATGACATCCAGTTACCAGAACCATTATTCTTGATTTTGATAGTGGCACCAGCCTCGGTCTTGAATATTACATCAGTGTTGTCTACATAGAGAGCATGCGTACCAGAAGTACCGGCACCGGGTATCGAAGCGCTGTTTCCGAGGTTATCAGACACTTCAAGATAAGTAATACCTCGTGAATCAGTGCGGGTAGCATTGCCGGAAAGCGTACAGTAGTCTGCCGCACCGGCTGTCAATGTAGCCGCAACCAATGAAAGGAATAAGTAAAACTTTTTCATGATTGGTAATAATAATTAAGTGAATTTAGAATGTAGCAAATATACTAACCCTCAGGGGAATTACAACACACATACCTCCTCACCATAAGGATATTTAAGATTATTTAACATCTGACGCCTCCCCGCAGCCCTGCAGATGTCGGATGGGGGGAGGCGGGGGGACATCCCGGAGAGGATGCCCCGAGAATAGCCGTGGGTGAGCCCGAAGGGCGTAACCCGCGGTATATCGGGTGCGTCATCTAACGCGACATCCCGGAGAGGATGTCCCGAGAGTTGATTTTCGGGACATCCTCTCCGGGATGTCATTTTGAGGGTGCTATATCTTTTGTCCGCGGGTTACGCCCTTCGGGCTCACCCACGGCTATTCTCGGGGCATCTGCTCCGCGATGCCCTACCCCCGATACGCAAGCGAGGCTGCATCGGATGATGCAGCCTCGTGGGGATGCGCCCGGGCGGGGCGCTATGAGGTTCCTTACTTGATGTATACCTTCTCGGCGGTTGAGCCGGCCACGCGGATGTAGACGCCGGCCGAGGGATTGTCAACGCGGATGCCCTGGAGGTCGTAGTACACGGGAGCTACCTCCTCGGTGGCCTCGATGGTTTCGAGGGCGTCGATTTCACCCACGCTGATGGTGAAGTCGATGATGCCGCCGCCGTTGGCCGAGATGAAGTTGTCGTTATAGCCGTTAGCGCTTGTGCGGCCGCAGGGGTTGGCGCAGTTCCAGTCCACCTTGTGACGTATACGGTACAGGCCGCTCGGGAGATTTGCGGGAATGGTGAACGAGGGAATGGTGCCGGTGTATGATTTGCCCCAGTCGATTTCAGTGCCGTCGCTCATCACCGTGGGGTCAGCGCCGGTAACGTCAAATCCGGTATGGGCCACGAGCTCACCGTCAACGTGTGCGCCGTTGCACTCCACGTCGTCAAACTCAAACAGGCCGTTCTTGTTGTAGTCGATATACACGTAGCTTGACATCCAGTTGCCCTCACCGTTATTCTTTATCGTGATGACACGTCCGGGCTTGGTCTCGAACACGATGTCAGTGTGGTCGACATACAGAGCGTGTGTGGCGCTCGTGCCTGCGCCGGGTATCTCGGCGGTGCTGCCGTAGTTGTCCGAGATTTCAAGTTTCGAGATGCCTCGGTTGTCGTCGCGGGTAGCGTTGCCGGTGAGTATGCAGTAGTCCACAGGCTCGTCGTCGCCCTTGAACACCACGTCGACCACCACGTCGCTCTTTACCGTGTGGTAAGCCACGTAGCCCATCTCGCCCTTGGTGTTGGCCACCTCCTCGCCGTTGATCTCAAAGAGGTGGATATGGTTGCCGTCCATTGCCATCACGGTGATGTACAGCTCTGTGCCCTCCTCTGCGGTGTCGCCCACATCGCCGTTGGCATCATAGATTCTCACGGCGCCGTCGCCCTCCACATTGATAGTGATATTGTAGACCGAGGGAGCCACTTCCACCTTCCTGAAGGTAACTTCGACCTTGGTGTCGCCCTCTACGTTGACCAGATGGGCATACGACTGCTGGCCTGAGGCGAGTGCCACCTCCGCGCCGTTCACGGCGAAGCGGTCTATCACGTAGCCGTCATCAGCCGTGGCGCTGCAGGCAAACTGGTCGCCCACTTCAGCCTTGGTGCTGTTGCCCTCAATCTGCTCCATGCCGGGAATCTTCACGAGGCTCACCTTGCCGCCCTCGCCGCAAGTGTATGACACTACGGGCTTGAGCGCGGCCTCATCCGCCTCGTACTCTACGGTGTACGAATTGATGTAAATGATGCTGAGACTGCTGCGCAGACCTATATACTCATAGTCGGCGGTGATGTCGCACGACGCCTGCAGCTCATCTCCGTTCTTCGTGATGGAGCCTATCATCTCGGGCTTCGTTGTGGCAAACATATCTGCGGCACTGAGGGGAGTGTGTGAGCCGTAGATTTCAACAGTGCGACCGTCCGCGGTACTGCTGTAGAAGTCAATGGTAACCTTCTTCACACGCGACATGCCCTCCTTGACGGCAGTGGTGTAGAGTCCGCTGGCCGCTGAAGAGCGGATGACGAATCGCAGTACATCTTCATAGTTATACACGGCTGCAAGCGCACCGTAAGAATTGCCCGAGGGGGCGTCGTAAGTGCCTAAGGATACGTAAGCGGGTTGTTGTGCGGTGACGTAATCACGAGGAGTGATGACATCCGTCACTGTTGCGGCTCCGGCCGTCAGTGCGGCCATCACCAGTGATAGAAAGAGGTAGAATTTCTTCATGATTGGTTTAGATAATGAATTTAAGATAAGAATATAGCAAAGTTACAAACCCTCCCCGGTACTACCGCGCCTCCCACGCCATTTAACAGCCTTTAACAAAGCCGCA
>CAZNBC010000204.1:0-3370 GCA_964571125.1 uncultured Bacteroides sp. | reverse complement strand
CGTCCGTTGAATCGGTGGGTGAGCAGACGGAAGGTGTTGGCGTTGCCCTCAAACCGTGTTACGTCGGCCCACTGAGAATCAGTGAGGAGAGGACGCAACTGTGCGCCCTCTCCTTCACTGAAGAATGATGCTATGGCTTTCTCTCCCGAATGTCCAAAGGGGGGATTGCCCAAGTCATGGGCCAGACATCCCGCCGCCACTATCTCGCCCATGGCGTCGAGCGATGATGTCCACGGCTCACCGCGGTAACGGCGGTGGAGGCTTTCGGCGGCCTCATTGGCCATGGAGCGTCCCACGCAGGCCACTTCCATGCTGTGGGTCAGGCGGTTATGTACAAAGATACTGCCGGGCAGAGGAAAAACCTGAGTCTTGTTTTGCAGCCTGCGGAATGGCGATGAGAACACCAGGCGGTCATAATCGCGCTGGAAATCGCTGCGCGAGCCCCGCTGAGGCTCGTGAAGGTCCTCCAATCCGAACCGCTTGTCGCTTATCAGGCGCGGCCATTCCATAGGTTTCATTACAGCCATTATTATATGTCTTCGTCAATGGAAAACTCCTGATCGTTATCATCAAGCTCCATTTCAGCTATGTCGGTGTCGTCAACCTCCACATCGTCATCCTCAGCCTCCTTGCTCTTCTTGGCGGAAGCGCCCTTGGCTCCCTTCTTGCTTGATAAAGAGGCATCGCCCTCCTTAAGGGCCTGCATTATCTTCTCTTCAAGTTCGTCGGCCAGTTCGGGATTGTCCTGAATGACAAGTTTGGCGGCCTCACGACCCTGAGCGAGCTTGCTGCCGTTGTAGCTGAACCACGAGCCGCTCTTCTGAATGATGTTAAGGTCAACACCGAGGTCAATTATCTCACTGGCGTGTGAGATGCCTTCACCGAACATGATGTCGAATTCAGCGCGCTTGAATGGGGGCGCCACCTTGTTCTTCACCACCTTCACCTTGGTGTGACGGCCAAGGACATCATCGTTGCTGTTCTTAAGCGATGTGGATGAGCGTATGTCTATACGCACCGATGAGTAGAACTTCAATGCATTACCACCGGTGGTTGTCTCCGAGGGGCCGAACATTACGCCGATTTTTTCGCGCAGCTGGTTGATGAAGATACAGGTAGTGTTTGTGCGCGATATGGTGCCGGTGAGCTTACGCATGGCCTGCGACATGAGTCGTGCCTGAAGACCCACCTTATTATCACCCATATCTCCCTCGATTTCGCTCTTGGGAGTGAGGGCGGCCACGGAGTCGACCACAAGGATATCGATGGCCGATGAGCGTATCAGCTGGTCGGCTATCTCCAGAGCCTGCTCACCGTTGTCGGGCTGGGATATGAGCAGATTATTGACGTCAACGCCTAATTTCTCGGCATAGAAACGGTCAAAAGCGTGTTCGGCATCAATGATGGCGGCGACACCTCCGGCCTTCTGAGCCTCGGCTATGGCATGGATGGCCAGGGTGGTCTTACCCGACGACTCGGGGCCGAATATCTCGATGATACGGCCACGGGGATAGCCTCCCACGCCGAGGGCATAGTTGAGGCCGATAGAGCCTGTGGGGATTACGTCGACTTCCTCCACCTGCTCATCGCCGAGCTTCATGATGGCACCCTTGCCGAAGTTCTTCTCTATGCGGGCCATGGCGTCGTTAAGAGCCGTGAGCTTGGCTTTCTTAGGGTCCACCGCAGCGGCGGCACTTTTCTTTATGGCGGTTTTCTTTTCTTTCATTATATATGTATGGTTTATTTATTGACTGATATGTCGGGAGTATGCTTCGTAAGCATGGGACAAAGTTATGCCCACACGTGAGCAAGACTTTTGCCCACACTTCTTAAATACTCTTTCAAACAGGACGGATTATCACGAAATGACCGGAATCACACGGCATCTCCGAACGGCCTTTGCAAAGATATTTACAATGCGCTACATTTCCAACATACCTCCACCGATTTTTTCGCTATATTTGCATAGTTTAATGCGTAAAACTCAGTCATGACCATAAGATCGTTTTTCCGTGCCGTCGCCATAATGGCCGTGTCACTCGCAGGGTCGGCCTTCGCCGCGCCCGCTCCAAAGGTGGATATCACTCCCCTCACTCCCGATATAATACGTATCACCAACTACAGTGTGTACCCCGACGTAGACTACAAATCGGCCTCCGTGGTGCTCACCCCCACAGCCCATCTGTCGCCTACAATCACCGATACACGCACACGCTACACCCTCACCACCATGAGCGGCATAATCGTCACCCTTGACAAGACCACGGGCAAGGTGACCATTGACGCCGGCGAGGGACGCAAGGTTGTCGACAACGGTGTGCGCACCATTGATGCCGATGGCCGGCAGCGCCTGTCACTCTCCGTCAGCGGCGGTTCGGGCTCGTTTTACGGTGCCGGAGAACGTGGCTACTCGTTCAATCTCGCGGGCGACACCCTCGTGATGTACAACAAACAGAATTATGGCTACACGGCCGGAGAGGAACGCATCAAGCAGATGAATATCACGATGCCCATGTTCGTGTCGCCCGACGGCTATGCCATCCTTTTCGACGACTACGGAGCGGCCGAGATGATTATGTCCGACCCGATAGAATACATCACCGTCAGCCGCCATCCCATATCGTTCTACTTCATAGCCGGCGGCACACTTGAGAAGGTGATGCAGAACTACACCGCCCTGACGGGCCGACAGAAACTGCCCCCGCTTTGGAGCCTGGGATATATCACGTCGAAGTACGGCTACCGCACTCAGGACGAGACCGTGGGGGTCATCGACACCCTCAAGCGTGAAGGCTACCCGGTTGACGGGGTGGTGCTTGACCTCTATTGGTATGGCCGGGAGGAGGACATGGGACGCCTCGAATGGGACGCCGAACAGTGGCCCGAGCATGTCAATATGCTTAACGGGCTTAAGGAACGCGGGGTCAACACCGTGCTAATATCCCAACCCTATCTGCTGCGCAATGGCCGCGGTGCCGACAATTACTATCGCCTCAACCGCGACGGTATGCTGGTGCAGAACCGCGACGGGGGCTCTCAGGAGGTCACCATCTGGGTCGGTGAGGGTGGCATGTTCGACATGTCCAACCCCATGACGCGCCATTGGCTGGCACAGCGCTACAAGAAGCTCACCGATGAAGGAGTCGGAGGATGGTGGGGTGACCTCGGCGAACCGGAGGTACATCCCGAAACAGGCATGCACGCCAACGGACTCTCCACCGCCGAATACCACAATCAGTACGGCAACGACTGGAGCTCCATAATCTTCAACCTCTTTGACACTAACTACCCCAACCGCCGCCTCATGACCATGATGCGCGGAGGCACAGCCGGCCTACAACGCTACAGCGTGTTCCCATGGTCAACCGAC
>CAZNBC010000203.1:0-3374 GCA_964571125.1 uncultured Bacteroides sp. | reverse complement strand
AACATGGGAGGATGAGCCGTCGCTCAAAGCCCATACAGAGTCCGAGCACTTCCGCCGCCTCGTTCCTGAACTTGAAAAATGCGGAACCCTCACCCTCGAAAAATTCACATTCTAACCCCTACCCTTCATCCCCGCAGGCGGGAGGCTGTACCAACTTGCAGAGCCTCTCGCCTGTTTTTTCATCATTCTTCGCAAATAGTAATACAATAAACCGCCTCATTAATAAGTATATTGATTATAGGGAAGATTATTTTGCGCAATCGGCCAAAAAGATATATCTTTGCGGAGGTTCACTTTGGAAAAAATGCTTTCCGTACACAATAATTAGGCCGCTAACAACATTAATCCGCTAATAAATCAATAATAACAAACATAATTTCTGCATGACAAAATTTTATCTCCTTGCAGCAGCTACCCTTCTCGGAGGAGTTGCCAATGCTGCGCTCAATATCAATGTCGTGTCTGAGGAACTTAAGAATTCGGCATCTCAGGCAGTCACCGCAGCCACTCTGATCAATAACGGCATGGTGACTCCCGAGCAGCTGGCAGCCCGCATGAGCGTACGCATGCTTGACGACGCACAGACCGACGAAGAGTGGATTGCTCTCGGTCAGGGCAACATGATGGATGCCTGGATTCTGTATTCTTTCGGAGCGGACTATTACGCCCAACTCTATATACAGATTGAGGAGAACGCCAAGACCCCGGGACTTTACCGTCTGGTAGATGTCTACGGTTCTGACTGCGTATACGGTAACGGATACGGCTACTTCAATCAGTATAACGACAACCTCGAACGTGTCGACATCCTCGTGGATGCCACCGACCCCGAGTATGTGGTAGTTCAGCCTCAGTACAGCGGATGGTCATTCCCCGAAGGTGTCTGCACCGATGGCGACGGCAATCCTGTGACCGACCTCTATATCTGTACCGGCAATTTCTATTATGAAAGAGAGGAAGGACTTACCAAAGAACAGGTCAAGGAACAGCATCCCGAAGCTGTAGGCTACGTGGATGACATGACAATCACCCTCCCCATCGCAGCCTACGGTGCATCGCCCGAAGGCGCACACATGGGATGGAACGTTGACGAAAACGGCGACCCCGTGCCCGTAGTCATCAATCTTCCTACCGGTCAGGGCGGATATGAGCCTGATGAAAATTGGCTGGATGTGGGTATGTGTCAGTTCGTTGACGGCTACTTCACCAATACCGTAAAGCAGGAACTTTGGGGCATGAAATACGAAGTTCCCGTTCAGGCAAGCCTGCTCGAACCGGGCGTTTACCGTTTTCCCAAGCCTTTCTTCCAGCCTAATTCCGACTTGATGCAGTCATATCCCACCCATCGTTTCGATGAAATCTATGACTGGTTTGTCGTTGACTGCCGTGTGCCCGATGTAGTATTCGTTGAGCCATATAACTCACAGATGTACTTCTTCGAGGATGACCAGATGTACGCCACCAACATCTACTATCACTACACCATCAAGCTGGGTATGACCCGCGAACAGGTTGTAGAATATATCCGCAATAACCCTGATATCGTCAACCAGTATAATATGCACTCGAAGTTCAAGGACGGTGTCATCACCATCAGCCAGAGCGTGTTCATCACCGAAGGCCTCCCCACCGCCTACATTCCCGTGCCCACCAACATCCCCACCGTGATTGACCTCAACGGTACTGCCGCAATCACCCTGCCCGGTGTGGACAGCAGCGATGCTCCCGTAGAGTACTTCAATCTTCAGGGACAGCCTGTAAGCAAGCCCGCCGACGGCCAGCTCGTCATCAAGCGTCAGGGCAGCGACGTCAGCAAGATTCTCTTCAATCGCTAACGGCCTGACCCTACCGCGACCTACAGCCGCGCATAATTACAACGTACCCCCGTCATCTCCCTGTGAGTCATGACGGGGGTACGTGTATTATAAGCCTAATGATTCCAATTATTCAAGCTCCACGACCGTGATGCCGGCGCCACCGAAGCGCACATCCTCGTCGGAATAGGAGCGTACGCCCGGCACTGTATCAAGATAGGTACGGATATACTGCCGCAGAGCGCCAGTACCGGTGCCATGAAGGATACGCACACGCGAGGCATTGAACTGTATGGCGTCGTCAATGAAATATGTTACGGCCTGCACGGCCTCATCCACTCTCATACCGCGCACATCTATGTCCTGCTTGAACTGTAGCTGACGGCTGCGCAACGAATCGGAAGTCTGTGCGCTCACGAACGATGCCTTACCCGCTCCGGTCTGAGGCTTCGCAGTAGTAGGACGCAGACGGCTTATCTTCACGGTCGTTTTCAGCATACCGAATATGACGGTAGCATTCTTACCTTGTATTTCCGTGACGGTACCGGGCTGACCCTCTCCGTCAAGTTTCACCACCGACCCTACCGTAATCTCAGCCTGAGGCTGAGGCGCGGGGACCTGGGATTTCTTTCTTGACTTGGGCACCTTGGATAGCAGAGGATGGTTGCCGATAGCCTCTCCGGCCATACGTGACTTCTCCTCCTCAAGCTTGCGGCGCGCTTCGAGGGTCTTCTCCTTCTGAGCCTGCGACAGACGTATGTCGTGGATGGTGCGCTCGATGGCCGCATTGCTCCCCTCCAGTATCTTCCGGGCCTCCTCACGGGCCTCGGCGATAATCTCACGACGCTTGTCGCGGAGCGTGTCGGCATCCTGCTGATAGCGGTTCAGAACCTCCTCCACCTTCTTCTCTTTCTGGCGTATGGACATGCGCTTGTTCTCCCAATAACGGCGGTCGCGGGCTATGTCGAGCAGATAGCGGTCCATATTGATATAGTCGCTACCTACTATCTCCTTGGCCTCGTCAAGTATCTCCTGAGCGAGACCCGTCTTGCGGGCTATTTCCAGAGCGAATGAGCTGCCCGGGGTGCCGATTGCCAAACGGAACAGCGGTTGCATGAGCTGACGGTCGTACAGCATCGAACCGTTGACCAGTCCCGGAGTATGGTCGGCATATTCCTTGAGGTTCTGATAGTGAGTGGTTATCACGCCCCACATACCTAACTCGTTGAAACGATGGAGTATGGCCTGGGCTATGGCACCGCCTATCTGAGGCTCCGTACCGGCACCGAACTCATCGACAAGCACCAGTGAGGTACTGCGTCCATTGGCCGTCATGGTCTTCATGTTACGGAGGTGGGAGCTATAGGTGCTGAGGTCATTCTCTATGGACTGATCGTCGCCTATATCTACAAATATATCCTCGAAGATGCCCATGCGCGAATTTTCATACACCGGGGGCAGGAGTCCGCACTGAGTCATGTACTGCACTATGCCTACGGTCTTCAGGCACACCGATTTACCACCGGCATTCGGGCCGGAGATGATAAGCAGACGCCGTTC
>CAZNBC010000202.1:0-3423 GCA_964571125.1 uncultured Bacteroides sp. | reverse complement strand
CCTTGCCATTTGAGGCCGTAATGAGATTATAGTCATCATTGAGCAATTCGGCCAACAGCTTACGGATATCCTCATTGTCGTCAATGACAAGCACTATCGGTTTCTCATTGTCAAAGGTGCGGTTGTCTTCTATACCATCCAGTTCAACCTCCACATCACGGGTGGTTATCAGCTTGGCCGTTTCCTGTGTCGTATCAGCGACATGAGTCACCGGAAGTACTACGGTAAAAGTCGTGCCTTCGTTCAACTTGCTTTCCACACCTATAGTCCCGTGGTGCAGCTCAACAAAAGCCTTGGCGAGGGACAGCCCTATACCCGAACCTTTGGGATGAATCTGATTGACCTGAAAGAAGCGGTCGAAGATGTTTCCGAGGTCACGCTCACTTATCCCCTGCCCCGTATCGGCCACCTTCAGGGTAAGAGAATCAGCGGAATAACTGCATGACACGGTTATACGCCCGTTGTCAGGAGTATATCTGAATGCGTTGGAAAGAAGATTGAAGAAAACACGCTCTATCTTTTCAACATCTATGGCCATAGGCATCGGACCATCCTCAGGAGAAAGGGTTAGCTTCAACTTGATGTCGCGTTTACGCGCTATTGCGTAGAAAGACTCCATCCAGTCACTTACGGCAGTACGGAAATCAATCTCCGTCAGATGTATGTTGAGCTTGCCGTTCTCATATTTACGGAAATCAAGTATCTGATTGATAAGGCGCTGAAGAATACGCACATTCTTGTCGGCAATCTTTATGAGTGTCTTCTGCTGAGAAGTGAGATTGTCAGCGGAAGCAAGCTGCGACACAGGCTCGGATATCAGTGTCAACGGTGTACGAAGGTCGTGTGACACATTGGTAAAGAACATAAGTTTGGACTGTGTGGCATCACGCAGCTGCTCGTTAAGCTGTTTCTGCTTGTCTCTTTCATCTTCGAGGAGGCTGTTCTTCACCATAAGCTCACGCTGATGCTTGCTACGCTGCCAGTAGGCCCTGAGCAGCAGGAATCCTACACCAAACAACAGTATTATTATAGCGATACTGGCATAGAACAGCGATGTCTGGGAAGAGTGTTTAGCCCAATAGGCATCAATGCTTTCCTTGAGTAGCTTCATTTTACCGGTTTCCTGCCTCAATGTCTCATCCTGAAACAGAAGTATGTCGGCATTCGAGAGGTCTACCGCCGATGATGCAGGCAACACATTCTCCCGCTCATAGGGTTCTCCCTTAAGGATAGCCAGGGCAGTCTGGATGATTCGATGCCCCTCGGTGGGATAGAGGAAAGTCGCGTCTATAACACTATCGGCTACGGCCTTAATACCTATCTGCGGAGCAGCATCGATACCGACAATCCTTATACCGCCACGTCCAAGCTTACGGGCCACCTTTGATGCACCGATAGCCATACGGTCGTTATGGGCAAATATCAGGTCTACATCATCGTATATGCTCAGAAGGGAGTCAACCACCCTCACTGCCTCCTCCTCGTTCCAGTTGGCGACAGCGGTAGACAGAAGGTTACCCCCTCCATCCTTGAATCCGGTGACAAATCCATTATGGCGACCTTTGGCAGGGGTTGAACCCACACGGCCATAAATCTCCAGCGCCTTTGCACCCGACCCCAACAGATGTAACGCATAGTGGGCTGCCGCCTCACCGATACCATAGTCATCAACACCGATACGGGCCGTATAAGTAGTATCGCTGATATTACGGTCAAATATCACTACCGGCATACCATTATTATAAACATCGCGGATTACCGGAGTGAGTGCCTCGGCCTCATTGGGAGAGACTATAAGAATATCGAAATCATTGTCAATGAAGTATTGGATATCCTGAATCTGTTTCTCATTGCTGTCATCGGCTGAACGTATCTCTACAATGGCATCCTCGTGAAACATTATCTCACGACTTATCTCATCGTTCATCTTGGTACGCCAGTCATCCTGACTGCATTGCGAGACACCTATTTTATATAGCTTGGTGCCTTTAAAGTCCGAAGAATCGACACAAGCCGAAAGCATGGACATTATAAGCACCGCAACAAGATGTATATAACATTTTATTTTCATGGTCCGGAATGATATCAATGCCACAAAGATAGATATTATTCCTATCAAAAAGAGTGCGTAATGTATTAAAAATCGGGCATTACAACATTTGTTATAGTCATTGCACGATTTGTCATATCATATATAGGAGCTTCGTGCTAATTTTGCCGTACGAAAATCGCCATAGGGGCGAAAGCATAAGGTATTAAGAAATAGGTAAAAAAGATTGTTTTAGGTTTGCTTTAATCCAGGAAGAATAGTAGAAAAATGATTAAACACTTTACGACTGTCATAGCGATGAGCCTTATGATACCGACATTCACGGTAGAAGCCATGAATGACATCGAGGTGGACCATCTTGGCACCACCAACACACTGGTTCGTGTGACCGGCGAAGACAAGTACATACTCTTTCCGGTACAGGAGAGTTCGAGCGATGCAAAAATCAATGTGGTAGTTGACGGAAACATCGCCGAGACAATCTACGTTCGTCTCGCAAAATCAAAGACCGACTATACCGTGCCGTTTGACCTCTCGCCCTACAAGGGTCGGAACGTCATATTCGACATAGTCATGCCCCACGGACGTGAGTCAGTGAGAGAGATCAAGGATGACGCATGCTGGAAAGGCTTGGAGCTTGTAGACACCTTTGATGTCGCCAACCGTGAGAAGTATCGTCCGGCATTTCATCACACTCCTCTGTATGGCTGGATGAACGACCCCAACGGCATGTTTTATAAGGATGGTAAATGGCATCTATACTATCAATACAATCCCTATGGGTCGAAATGGCAGAACATTACGTGGGGACATTCGGTGTCAACCGACCTCGTCAACTGGGAACATCTCCCCGAGGCAATCCGTCCTGACGGCCTTGGAGCCGTGTTCAGCGGAAGCTGCGCCATAGACGTGGAAAACAGCGCGGGATTCGGCAAGGACGCCGTCCTGGCCATGTATACCTCCGCCGGAGTAAGCCAGATGCAGAGCCTCGCCTCAAGTACTGATGATGGCGCTACGTTCACTTTCTATCCTCGCAATCCGGTGATTACTCTCGAAAGTGAAGCCCGCGACCCGAATATGTTCTGGAATCCCGAAACCAAGCAGTGGACCCTGGTTCTGGCACATGCCCTTGACAAGGAGATGCTGTTCTTCACATCACCTGACATGAAGGAGTGGACTCTCACGGGCAATTTCGGTAAAGGACTCGGTGCGCAGGATGGTGTATGGGAATGTCCTGACCTGTTTGAACTGCCGGTTGACGGCACAGACAAGTCGAAATGGGTGCTGATATGCAACATCAATCCCGGAGGACCTTTCGGAGGTAGCGGAATCCAGTATTTCATCGGCGATTTTGACGGAAAGACTTTTGTATC
>CAZNBC010000201.1:0-3426 GCA_964571125.1 uncultured Bacteroides sp. | reverse complement strand
ACTCCCACTCGTCCCTCACGGCTCCTTTATTCTTGCCCTTGACCGTCAGGAAAGCCTTGTCGTCACATATCCTGACCCTCACGGTGGAGCGCGGAGTCACGGACAGATAACCCTGAACGATAACGGTCTTTTTAGTAGCCAGGCGCATAAAGCTGTCCGATACTACCAAAAATTTCTTCTCTATTTCTTTAGCCATAGTATACTTTTAATGTGAAGACAAATTTAGCTAACTTTGCGGACACTTTTGACTTAGGCAGGTCAACAAAACTATGTTTAGATGTAATTCCCTCCGCATATACCTTTCGTTACTGACAGGGATGCTCTGCATCCTTACCTATGCGGCACCCGTAAGCACCCTGCGGCTCAAGGGAGTGGTGGTGGACTCCATTTCCGGCCTGCCCATACCATTTGCGCGAATCCTCATCCTCTCATCCAACAGGGCCGAACTCACCGACAACGACGGCCGATTTGACTTTACAGTTGCCAAGCCCGCGGGTAGCTTAGAGATAAGCGCCATGGGGTACACCCCCAAGACAGTATCAACCGGGGTAGAATCGGGTATGACCGTCATGCTCAATCCCACGGGAGTGATACTTGACAATGTCACGGTACGTCCCCGCAAGGAGAAATACAGCAAAAAGAATAATCCGGCGGTCGATTTCGCCAAGGCCATCAAAAATGCCGGCCCACTCACCGACCCTCGCCGTCACGACTACTACGACTACAATAAGTATGAGAGAGTCACGATGTCGCTCAATAAGATAGCACCTGACGACGACAAGAACCTCATATTGAAAAAATTTGATTTCCTGCGCTCAGGGATTGACACCTCAGAGGTAACAGGACACCCCTATCTGCCCCTGTCCGTAAGGGAAAAATCATCGAAGGTAATCTACCGTCGCAACCCCGAAAGCAACAAAGAGATTATAGAGGGACGAAGATTCTCAGGACTTGACAGGATGTCGGGTGTTGACAATACCGAGACTTTCTATCAAGACCTTCTGAGAGAAATAGACCTCTATCAGGCCGACATACCACTGATGCAATACCGTTTTGTCAGCCCCTTGTCGCCGCTGGCCCCCGACTTCTATCGCTTCTATCTCACCGACACGGTCACCATCGGCAAGGACACATGTATAGTACTGTCATTCGTGCCGCGTACTCCCGAGTCATTCGGATTTACAGGCAAGGCATACGTAGACAAAGGAGACACCACCATGTTTGTGCGCAAACTCACCATGAATGTGTCCAAATCCATCAACCTCAACTTCATCGAGCAACTGTATATCAATCAGGAATTTGACCGAGCTCCTGACGGCACACGCCTTAAGACACGCGACGACCTCACAGTAGAAATGTCAATCATAGATGGCACCCAGGGACTGAGCCTCAGACGCAACACAGCCTACACGAACCATAGTTTCGAAGAAAAGAGCTACCTTCTCCCCTATTTCTCCCAACTCGGTTCCACCATTGAACAACCTGATGCAGATAGAGTTAACGAACTATTCTGGCAGTACAAGCGGCTTATCCCCCTGTCGGACAGCGAGAGGAACACCGAACGAATGACACGCCGTCTGCGCGACACCCCTCTCTTCTACTGGGGCGAAAAAGTGCTTCGCGCATTCTTCTCGGGTTATGTCCATACCGGCAATCCGAGCAAATTCGACATAGGGCCCATCAACACTACCTACAGCTACAATACCCTCGAAGGCACACGCCTGAGATTCGGAGGCATGACCACGGCCAACCTCTCACGCCGCCTATTCGCCAAAGGCTACGGAGCATACGGCTTCCGCGACCATAAATGGAAATACAAAGGCGAGCTGGAATATTCCTTCATTGACAAAAAATATCACGCAAGGGAATTTCCCATACATTCCGTGCGCCTGACCCACCTCTACGACGTAGACATGATAGGCCAGCACTACGAGTTCACCAATATGGACAACATGTTCCTCTCGCTCAAGCGTATGGAAGACCGCCAGATAACCTATCACCGCGTGTCAACCGCCGAGTACAATCTTGAACTCCGCAACAACCTGTCATTTCATGCAGAGCTGTCACATCAGATGCAGATAGCCACTACGTTCATGACCTTCATTGACGGCTACGGAGAGAGATTCAGCCACTATGTGCAGACAAAGATGAAGTTCCAGATACGCTATGCTCCCGGGGAGAAATTCATGCAGACCTCAAGCACACGATTGCCCATCAACCTTGATGCGCCTATCATTTCACTGACCCACACCATCAGTCCCAAAGGATTCTTAGGGAGCAGATACACCATCAATCATACGGAGCTGAGTATGCAGAAGCGGTTTTGGTTCTCAGCATTCGGCTATACGGACATCATACTCCGCGGCGGACACGTGTGGAGTCGCGTGGCGTATCCCGACCTCTGCATACCCAACGCCAACCTCTCCTACACCATCCAGCCCGAGAGCTTCGCGCTTCTCAACCCAATGGAATTCATGAACGATTCATACGCAATGTGGGACATGACATACTATGCCAACGGAGCTATCTTTAACTATATCCCCTTGTTGAAACGGCTGAAGTTCAGAGAGGTAGTGTCATTCAAAGGCTTCTTCGGCACACTCAGCAGCCGCAATGACCCGGCTAAGAATCCATCCCTTTTCCAATTTCCCGTAGATGCCGGAGCCTCAGTGCTCAATCCCAAGCGACCCTATATGGAAATCTCGGCCGGATTAGACAACATACTCAAAGTGCTTCGCGTGGACTATGTGTGGCGCCTAAGCTATCTTGACGCTCCGAACATCTCACGCGGAGGAGTAAGAATCTCCCTGCATGTCACCATGTGACAAACCACTTGATATCAAGAATATTAAGCGCAGAAATCCTGCAAGGTGTCGCGCATGAGGCGCCCGAAGGCACCGCAGTAGTAGTCGGTGGTATTCATGGCTGACACACAATCATGGAGGCGCGGCAAATAGACGTCAAGCATACCCGACTTATCGGCAAGCTGAAGGGTCTCGGTGAGCAGTTTCGCCACATTTTTCGTAGTCACCTCCTTGATATATCTCACAGTGCCCACGCGACACATCTCCTCTACGGCGAAAGTCATAATCTCAAGTACAGGCTCTACGCCCGGATTAAGGGAACTTATGTCGGCTATCGACCGTCGAATACGGCTCATACGCGGGCGAGCATACCGTCGGGCGGTGCGCTTGCTCTCCTTGGCAATAGCGGTCTTAACCTTTTCGAGGCGAGCATCTATGTCGGGAGCGACAAAGAAATCAAGGTACTCCTTAGCTTCCTTTCGTGCGGCATAGAGGTCAAGCACCAATTCCGACAGCTGCTCGGCCGTCATATTGGCCATCAATTTCTTAAGCTGAGTTTTCGACATATATATAATATAGGGCCATGCCATAATGTGACATGACCCCATTAAAAGTTATTCTA
>CAZNBC010000200.1:0-3466 GCA_964571125.1 uncultured Bacteroides sp. | reverse complement strand
AGTGCTGTAGTAGGAGTGGTCCTTCTGCGGGCCGTACTGCTGGAAGGTGAATCCGTCACAGTTTTTCATCTTATCGAGCGGGAAGCGGTAAGCCACGTTATGGCATGAGATCATGAGGCTCTTGTCGGCAGGAAGTGCGGCACGGATGTCGTCGGAGAGGTACCCGAGCTGAGTCTGAGTGCTGTAAATCCATTCGAGGTCGAGTTCCACGCCGGCATAGCCCTCGGAAAGGCGTGCGAGGTCCTCTGCGAAGATCTTACGCTTGTTCGCATCCCACAGCGTGCTCTCCCAGCCGTTATGACTCTTGACGGAGATACGCACCTGATAGCCGCGATGTCCCTCATAGGCAGCCAGCATGATTTCCTTCCAGTGGTCCTGAGAGTAGGAGTCATAACCGGGGGCGTCGGGGTCATCGAATGTCAGAAGAGTATTGGCAGACTGCAACAGGTTGGACGTCACCTCCTTATTAAGGGCAGGCATGGGCATTTCCTCCATGTGCTTTGAGAAGTCGGAGCGTCCGATACACATACGCCATGCGGCGAGATTGTCAAGCTTGCCCTTGAAGTTCTCACCAATGATGGCATGACACTCTTCATTACCGGTAGCGAACGGATTGGTCGAATCATCAGAACGTGATGAGGCGAATCCTACACCGGTGCCATTGAATATAAAGGCGAAAGCATCGCGAGTGGTGCCTCCGTTATCGCTGACAAGCGCAAAATGGAACCACTTTCCGGCCTTGGTATTACGGATATTGGTAAACTTCTTGCCGTCGATTTTCACCACGATTTCACTATTGTCCTCGGAGCCGAGTGAGATAGAGAAGCCATGCTGTCCGTCGGCAGTCTCCTTACGTATGATGTAAGCGCCTTCGACCCATTCGTCAATGTAAATCCATGATTCAAAGGTATATGGATTGTTACCCATATCCATGCACTCGACTCCGCAGTCAAGCGAGCCTTTGCCATCGAACGACATCACGCCCTCGCGTCCTTCCCACTCGTCAAGACGTGTGGCGGTACCCTGCAGGGTAGCGTGACAGTTGGGGGTGCAATATTTGAGATGTCCGTCCGGATAACTCTGAATACCAAGAATGATAAGGTCATTGGCAAACAGATATTGTTCACGGGGGATGGAGCGGTCGTAGAATCGCTCATTGGCCGTATAGGCACTGTTGATGAGATAAGGCAGGTCGGGATTATCGGCCTCCACGCGCTTAACTCCCGAGGTGCTGAACATGCCGTGGTGGTTCCACGCGTTCTCATCGGAGTAGACGCCCTTATAGTCTACGAGATGTTCGCAGAGTTCCTGGTCCATCTTGAGGTAAACCAGGAGGTCGTCCCAATAAGGATTGTAGCGGTTGAGGGTCGTATGTTCAAATCTATTGAATTCATCGGGAAGCGATACTCCCCAGATTCTCACCTCGTCAAGGCGGCCCTTATAGCCTCCTCCGAGTATGAGGGCTTCCTTATCGCCGGCCTTAGCCAGGGCCTGAACCCTGCTGGACTGGCGGGAGGAATTTATATATACCACGCCATTGTTGACACGCACCGTAAGGAGTGACCAAGCGTCAACGGGCACATTGGAAGTCGTCAGAATTTCGTCGCCTATCTTGACATTCACCTCACCGGGAGTGCCAAGTGACAGTTTAAGACCGTCGCCACGTGAAAGCAGGGTGGCGCCTTCGGTCCATTCCGTGGGTTTGATCCACATCTGGATTGTGAAACTTGACTTTCCGTCAAGTTCGGGAAGAGGACCGCAATTGACATTGCCGCTCTCCTCAAGCTCAATGGCGTAGTTCGTCACCTGAGCCTGTATGCCGGTCACTGCGAGTAGAGCCAGCACTAAGGTGCATAATAGTTTCTTCACTGTGTACCTTATTAAAAATATATGGGGTTGAGAGGGAGGATAAAGATTGGGAAGCGACCATGCCGTTAGCGGGGGAATGCCCGTCTGTGCGGCACGGTCGCTCGATGTATACTTCGAAAAAATCTAAAGTTTTCTAAGTTTACTTAACGACGAACTTAGCGGTCTTGCCGTTAGCTACAGCTACGTAGAAACCGTTAGCGAGGTTGAGCTCAGAGCCTTCAGCTACGAGTACGCCGGTAGCGGTGTAAACAGCAGCGGGTTCAGCGAATGAAACAGCGTTGCCGTTAACGGTTACGTCAAGAGTCTTAACAGCGTCGGTAGCAACGGTGCCGATAGAAGCGGGATCACCATAGTTGTAGTATACCCATGATTTACGACGGGTAAGAACGGGGATACCCTCTTCCTTAGAATCCTTGAGAAGGAACTGGATAGACTTAATCATGATAGCAGCCTGAGCAGCAGCGCCGTCAAGTTCCATCTTGATCTTCACGGGAGCTTCATCACCGGTCATTCCGGGAACGTCCCATTCGTATACCATCCAACGGTTGGGGTTCCACTCGTATGAACCGTTCTCATCATAGAGGTCGAGGTCGTCAGAAGAAGCGGTAGCGAAGTCAAGACGGCCATTGTCAGACTCAACCTCACCCCAGAACTTAGCGAAGTTAGCGCTGAATACTTCACGGGGAGCGTTGTTGTCGTTGAATTCGTATGTGCCGTTAGAACCGGTCTGCATGTAGGGCTTGAAAGCGGCCTCGGTAAGGTTGAGGTTGGGCTGATATACATTGAGCACGATACGGATACGGAGATTGTTCTCAACGCCGTCCTCACCATAAGAGTTGTTGGGGTCGCTGTGCCAGAGAGGAATCATGAATCCGGGTTCGGCTTCCATGTCCTTGATGTCATATTCGTAGCCGGTAGCGTCCTTGAGGGCCTGCTTGATACCTGAACCGGGGCGGTTGATAACGAGCACGTTGCCGAGCTCCTCACCCATGTTCACGATGTTGAATCCCTTGAGGACAGCGTCATAGTTGGTCTGGAACTGCGGGCCGATCATGAGTACGAGACCGTCCTTGTAGAGTTCGGGGTGATCCTTATGGAAGTATACCTTAGGATTCCAAGGCATGTTGCCCCATTCAGAGTCCTGATATGCATTTACATAAGGTACGGGGAGGCCTGAGTTGAAGTTATAGGCCTTGGGGGTGGCGTCAGTAAGCTCGGCAGCGGCTGACATGGCTACCAGAGCAGAAGCTGAAAGAAGTAAAAACTTTTTCATTGGCTTTTGATTGGTTAGGTAATTAGAAATGTATGTTTAGTTAAATAAGTTTCAGGTATGTGAAAATTGCTTCAGGCAGGATTCAGGATTTTTTTTGACGCGATAAGTAAAATTTAGGTATACATTCATCGGATTTTACAGGCACACGCAAGCGACCCGTTAAGACATAAGCGTCCTCAACGGAAAATCCGGCACAAAAGTACAGAAAAAAGTAAAAAATACCCCCCCCGAAGTTAAAATTAGTTAACGTCTTTTATCATCTCAAATTTCATGCCTCAATCCGCTTATCACATCCTTACCGCTCACCTGTTATATGTGTTAATT
>CAZNBC010000199.1:0-3472 GCA_964571125.1 uncultured Bacteroides sp. | reverse complement strand
GTGACCTCTACGGGGCGGGTTGCCGTGATATGCGACTCACCCCGGTCGCTTGTGAGGCGAATCTGCGGTTCGGTCACCTCGCTGATCATCGGGCCGTCAATCTCCGCAGCCTCCTCCTTGAGATACTCGCTCATCGGCCGTATCTCCCCGAAGTCCTGCCAATAATACGCCTTCCCGTAAGCCTCCATAGCCTCATCAGGCACGTACAGGATTGCCTTGTCACGATACATCGGTTCGCTCTCTATTTGATTGATCAATAACACCTCGGGGGGGACCGCTGCCTGACATACGATCTTTATAGAATTTGCTGCCCCATACAGGATAGGATAATATTGGACCTCACAGCCATCCTGTATAATAGTTTTACAAGGTCGAATCACCATTTGCTCTACGTTGGGGCTTTCCCAAAAAGAAATATAACTCAACTGTAATGTGTCACACTTGGGCAAACGTACTTTCTTTAGCGCCGGAGAGACAACGAAACTGTAGTCAATTTGGAAGCGGGAGGGAGTAGAATGATTTGGAATATTAATGTCAACTTCCGGCATTTCTGACCACATAAGTAACCTTGATACATATTTGAGTTTTGAGGGGAAATGGATTTCTTGTATATTAGAGCAACGATCAAGATGACCATCCAGTACCGTAAGACTGTCGTGATACACTATCTTCCTTAAATCCTTACACATATAAAAATGGCCGAAAGTGCGATAATCATGGAAATCTATGGGGAAATCAACGTTTGAGGTAAATACAACCGATCTCAAGCCTTTAGAGAAGGAAAAGGCATGCTGATTGACGGAAGCAACACGATATTTCTTACCTTGAAACTCCACGCTATCAGGTACTACTATATCACCGGTATAACAGATGTTCCCTTCATAGGCCATGTCATATATCGTTTCGATCCGACATTCCAGATACATAGGTACGCAAAGAGTACTGTCTCTGACAAGGTTTACTTCGTTTTCTCCCGCAAATTCGTAATATAGTCCCTGATACTCAAAATCATAGACATCTCCATATTCTCCTGCGTCAATTATACAATAATCATTCCCTACAGAAAACAGGGGAACAAGTATGAAAGATACCAGAAGAGAAATTATACTTTTACGCATGATAAGTAGTCCTTTGAAAAGAGCGGGTGATTATGGTGCAAGTTAGGGATTTTTTTGCAATAGTACAATGGCGTGGCGGAAGAATCAAGGATATTTTTTAGTGTGGGGCAAACCGTGGGGACGGACAGGTTGTTGAAGTATAGAAAACTTTGAGTCGGAGCGTGAACAGTGCTTTGATTCTAAGTCACTTTATAACTTTTATTCTAATTCACTATACATCTATGAGAACGAAAGGACTGATGATGGCGATTGCCGCGATGATTTGCGGCATGACGGCATGGGGCCAGAGTATTTTGCTTGACGATCCGGCCAATAGGTCGTATGTGGGTGTGCGTGCGGGTCTTGACATATCGTCGCCTACTCCTGATGTGTTTAAGAACGGAGCGGGATTCCATGTGGGCGTCGTATATAATGCCAAGCTTATTAAAAACTTCTATATCGAGCCGGGTGCCATGCTGTATTACGATACATGGAGCCTTAATGACAAGCGCTTCCAGGCCGAACTTGGTGGCGAGCGAAAAAATATAGGCCTTAATTCGTCGTTCAGGAACTTTGGCGTGAGGATACCGCTGATGTTAGGTTATCATTTCGACTTCACCCCTGATATAAATGTGGCCGTATTTACGGGCCCGGAGCTGAATATCGGTATGCGGTCGCGCTACCATTATGACGCTACGGTTGACGGTGTGCCCGGGATGGATGTCAGCGGCGCCATATCGTGCTACTCGCCGGGTGATAACAAGACCGGCAATGAGGCGGTGGACAATCTGCTGAATCAGGTACAGGACCTGTTTCACCGCGTGGACTGCGCGTGGAAGATAGGGGTCGGTGTCAATTACTCAAACTTCCATGTGTCGGTCGGTGGCGCCATCGGCATGACCAATGTATACAAGCACTCCAACGCGAGCGCCTTTACCGACGACGCATTCCGCATGAACCGCATGACGGTAACTCTTGGTTACAACTTCTAAGGAGTTGTTGAAAGGGTTAAATAATGATAAATATTATTAAATATACATTATCACGGCTGTCCTGCACCGTGCCTCAGATACATTAATAGATGAAAGAGTTGCACGGAGTCAAAAAAAATATTAATTTTGCAGACAGTAATGATAGTCACGGAGGGGGCCGAATGCTTCCTCCTTTTTATTTATAGTAATCAGACCATCGCATGGTAGACAAGACGAAACTCACCGAGTGTGTGGAACGCGCCCTTGAGGGTAGCGACCTGTACATCGTGGACATCAGTGTAACCCCCGACAACGTGATAGACGTGGAAATCGACGGAGACAGCGCAGTGGACATTGACGCTTGTGTGAAGGTGAACCGTGCGGTGGAGGCGGAGTTTGACCGTGATGTCGAGGACTATGAACTCATGGTAGGTTCCGCCGGCCTTACTTCGCCGCTGAAGGTGCGCCGCCAGTTTGTGAAGAATATAGGCAACCGCGTGGTGGTGCTCACCCGCGACGGTCGCAAATTGCACGGCACTCTGACCGAGGTAAGCGACGATGGCGAGGAGATAACCGTGACTGTGGCCACCAAAGTGAAGGAGCCCGGCAAGAAGCGTCCCACGGTAGTGGACGAGCCGATGAAGCTTAAGGTGGCCGATACCAAGGAGGTGCGTTACGATATTGACTTCAAGTAATCATCTCCTCCGTACCCGATTATTAATCAGAAGAAATAACCTACATCATCATCATTCTACGATATGGCAAAGAAAGAGGAAGCTCCCAACATGGTGGAGCGTTTCGCCGAATTTAAGGAACTGAAGAACATCGACAAGACCACAATGATCAGTGTGCTTGAGGAGTCGTTTCGCAATGTGCTTGCCAAGATGTTCGGCACCGACGAGAATCTTGACGTGATCATGAACCCCGACAAGGGCGATGTACAGATTTTCCAGAATCTTGAAGTGGTACCTGACGGCGAACTGACCGACCCCAATACTCAGATAACCCTCAGCGACGCTAAGGCTGACGGCGACCCCGATGTGGAAGTGGGCGAGGAGCACACCAAGGAGATAATCTTTGCCAATTTCGGACGCCGCGCCATACTTAATCTGCGTCAGACCCTCCAGTCCAAGATTCTTGACCTGCAGAAGGAGGCTATCTACTCTAAGTTCAAGGAACTTGAGGGCGACCTGATAACCGGTGAGGTCTATCAGACATGGTCGAAGGAGACCCTGCTGCTCGACGATGACAAGAATGAGCTGATTCTCCCCAAGAACGAGACCATTCCCGGCGACTTCTTCCGTAAGGGCGAGACTGTACGTGCGGTAATCACCAGCGTGGACAACAAGAACAACATAGCTTCAGAAAGCTGATTAAGAGTCATTGTGGTAAGATCGTCTGATT
>CAZNBC010000198.1:0-3479 GCA_964571125.1 uncultured Bacteroides sp. | reverse complement strand
GAAAAAGCAACCAAAAACGGTTGCATTTTGAAAAAGCAACCAAAAACGGTTGCATGTGCGGGTTTTATTTGTTACCTTTGTGACGTATTTAAATTACATGAGAGAAATTGGTGCAATCATAACAGGAGATATCGTCGAATCCACGAAATTATCATCGGAGGAAAGAGAGGCGATGCTCGTATGCCTGCAGTCCATTCCGTCCGTAGTGTCAATCATTGAAGAGGTCGGCATGGATATATTCAGAGGTGACGGATTTCAGATACGTATAAGTGACGCAAGCAAAGCTATAAATATAGCCTTGGCTATCAGGGCTTATCTGCGTAGCAATGTGGTGGGAAGCGGAGACGGCGCGCTGGATGCACGCCTGGCCGTAGGTATCGGAACTCTTGACTTTGAATCCGACAGGCTGTCGACAAGCGATGGTGAGGCGTACAGGCTCTCGGGCCGTCTGCTTGACAGAATGGATAGGGCACGTCTTGAAGTCTCTACCCCATGGCAGAGCGTAAATGAAGAGTTGGAGCTAACCACAGCCTTTGCGGATGACATCATCTCTTCTTGGACTCCAAGCCAAAGTAAGATAATACTCCTGAGTCTGCTTACGAATAAGAACCATCCTGAGCTGTCGCAGGAACTTGGTGTCACGCGCCAGACGGTAGATAAGTCACTCCGCGCCTCCAAGGAGGAACTCATCAAGGCCTACATACGTCGCTTTGAGAAGATTATCAACGATAAAATCAGGGAGAGATGACCGTAATACTGTTAAAGTTGATAGCCGCACATCTCATCGGAGATTTCTTGCTTCAGTGGGACAGACTGTGTGCGATGAAGTTTGACTCCGCTCTCAGGGGCAGGATAAAGGCTTTGTGCATACATAGCGGTATTCAGGCCATGTTATCTTATCTCTTCGTGGGTGAGTGGACTCTGTGGCTTCTTCCGGCCGTTATATTTGTCTGTCACTTTATGATAGACTACATAAAGGTCATGACCGGCAGGAAGGACTTGCCTGTATTACTCCTTGATCAGTTGGCACACTACGCGGTGATATTCCTCGTGTGGTGGTTTATGTTTGTGAAGGGTCACTGCTCTTCTACGGCCGCCACATCGCTTCTTTCGTATACCTTCTGGCTCATTGTCACAGGGTATATAGCGGTATTGACACCCACTTCCATACTCATAAAGTCATTTATGGAGTACGAGAAGTGGATGCCGGAAGGTGCCTATGCTCCGGGCTTGCCAAATGCGGGGAAGTGGATTGGCTATCTTGAAAGGGTGCTTATCCTTACGTTTATTTTTACGGACAATGTGGAGGGTATCGGATTTCTCCTCGCGGCCAAGTCTGTGTTCCGCTTTGGCGAGTTGAGCCGTGCCAGGGATGTGAAGATTACGGAATACGTAGTTATTGGTACTTTTGCCAGTTTCACCATAGCCATTCTGCTGGGCTTCGTGATACAGTGGCTCGGGAGTTTCGGTTGCGAGGCTGTCCTCAGATAGTAGGCCGGGGGTTATTTGCGGGTGTTGTTGACGGTGGCGCCGACGGAGGTGTCGGTGGTGGCGCGGATGGCGTTGAAGGATACGGTGGCGCCGGTTGAAGCGTCTACGGTGACCTCTTCGCAAATGAAGTCGCCCGCATTTATAGATGCGCCTGTGGAGGCATCCATTGAGGCCTTTACAGCCTTACCGGTGAGGGTGATGGTTGCCCCGGTCGAAACATCGATGTCGGCATTTTCGGTCTCCAGTCCGTTGATATTGGCTACCGCACCGGTGGAACAATCAATATCTATCGCCGGTGATTTGATGGCCCCGGCATTGAGTATGCCCCCGGTACCTATCTCTATGTCAACCTTTTTGTAATTATTGATGGAGTCAATAGTCAGCACAACCCCGGTAGAGCAGTCAAATTCGGTGACATCAGGGGCTGTGACGGTAATCAGGAAGTCACCACTGAAGCGTTTGGACTTGAACATCTCCTTAAGGTTCCACTTCTTGTTTTCGGTTTTGTGGTCGAGATGCAGGCACCCATTATTAATATAGGCGTTGATTACGGCTACATCCTTACGCGTACCTTCGATTACCATTTTGGCCGGTGAGCCCTGAGTATATCGCACTTTGAGGCCCGTTTCGGCATTAATGGAGGTAAAATTAGACTCAAATACTCTTGTGGCGCGTATTTTCTCGTCGGGATTCACGTTGGAATCGGAAAGCACCGCATCGGAGATGCTCTCGGATGAGGACGATGATGAAGAGGCGGAGCTACATGAGGTGATGGAGAGAATGCTGCACAACAGCATTGCGGCGAGACAGTAATTCTTTGACATAGGGCACACGGTTGGGGATAAGAAACTGTGGTACGTTGTTTAGTTTTTGCTGCGCATGAGGCGACGTAAGTGAATGAAAGAATAGACGGAGATACCTACTGTCAGCACACCCATAGCGGTGAAGGATATCGATTCAGAGCCGGACATGGATGTCAAGAGGCAAGCACTCAGCATGATGATGAGCCCCAGGGAAATCATGACCACGTTGCGCGTGGGCCGATAGCGGTATAGGCGCCCCGTCATTACTATATAGACGCCGATAAAGAGCAAAAAGGTTGCAGACGATGCGATACCAAGCCCTATTAACCCCCAAAAATGATAGCAGACGACACTGAGACCCACCATCAGCAGATTACCCGCCACACCCTCGACGAGGAAGAACGTGAGCCTGTCGCCCTTGGCGAATGATATGTAGCCCATAGGATAGGCTATGGCTTTGAAGAGAATCCCCAGACACATCCAGCGTATTAGCGGTACGGCCGTAAGGAACTCCTCGGAGAGGACGATGCGCACCGCAAGTGGCGCCGCAAGTATCATCAGCGCCGCGATAGGAGCCGCCACAAGCGCCACGACCTCTATCTGACGGTTGACTATCAGTGATATCTTCTCGCTGTCGGTTGACACCGTGGTGAGGCGCGGGAAGAACTCCATGGCCATGGCCGCGAATACGAGCGACACACACTGCATGGTCAGCGAATTGGACGACTGGTAGAGGCCCACGTCGGCGGTTGACCCCGCATAACGCACGAAAGCGTTGAGAATATAGGTCGAAAGCGAGCCGAGAAGTTGAGCGGCCATTAGCACCACGCCCAAAGACACCATGCGCCATATCACGGTACGGTAGGTAGAGAGGGTGCGCCATACGGGAGGAGCGTCCGTGACCTTCACCTCCTTGCCCGAACAATAGCTATAGAAGATAAATGTGGCAATGGCATTGACACCCATTGCGGGCACAATACCGTCGGTACCCATCAGCCAGTACAGCGGCAAGATGCTCACGAGGCCTATCAGCAACGCCCCTATGGTTGCTGTAGCGAGGCGTTTAACCCTGTGGAGGCCCTGCAGGATGGCCAGTTCGCCGTTGGCCAGGGTAGTGAAGAACACCATCACCGAAAGCAGCATGAATCCTCCGACATATTCGTGCGAGCCGAAGCTCCATTGGCT
>CAZNBC010000197.1:0-3503 GCA_964571125.1 uncultured Bacteroides sp. | reverse complement strand
CAGCTCCGAAATCTCGTCGGCGAGATATTCGTTAAGCTCCTCGGAGCTTACATATTTGTCGCGGGCCACACGCTCCTGCAAGCGCTCAATGATTTTCAGGGTGGTATCTACGCCCACGTCAGAGGTGATAAACACTTCCTCAAGATTGTCAAGAAACTCATCGTCAACCTTTTTCTTGCCGGCTATGGCACGGCCGATCTTTGACAGCAGACCCTCCTTGGTACGTTCAAGTCCCTTATCAAGAGTCTCTTTCTTCTCTCTCGAAAACAGTTTGTTGAAAAAGCCCATTATTCTGTAAAAATATAGTTCGATAATCCTTATCGGGCATCTGACACGCAGCCCACCCAATTAATCAACAAAATTACAACTTTTTCCCGACTTACTGCCCCATTTTCAGAAGTTCTACATCGCTAAAACATGCCTACAACGCCTCGGGAAAGAAGCTGATGAAAACAAAATCGCATCAGACATAAGAATATTTGTCAGAATGGAGATTTATACCTACTTTTGTAAGTGTCATTATGATGTATATTAAGGCTGATTTTACGGCATAAATATCACTTTAATGTTACTTACAAATAAATCACTGCCCACGCCCGACATAATCCGGAATCTTGGATTGAGGTTCCGTGAGTACAGGATGCGGTTGCGGATGACCCGCAAGGATGTCTCCGTAGCGGCAGCCATCAGCATGACCACCCTGTACAAATTCGAGTCAGGCAACATGACCGACATCTCGTTCAGCACCCTTCAACGGCTGCTGAGGGTAATCGGCCTCGGCGAAAATTGGGAAATCCTACTTCCCGAACTGCCCGAATCGCCATACATGTACGACGACCACGGCAAGAAAGCCCAGCGAGTCCGAAAGCGCAAGAAGCCCGGAGATAAATAATAGAAGCGACAAGCAACACAGTCAAGGTTAGAGAAAAGAATAACGAATCGTGAAATATCTGAAAGTCAATTTGTGGGGACACGAAATCGGACGTCTCATCTGGGACTCCGCCACGAGACGTACATACTTCATGTACAACCCCGAACTAAAGGATGAAATACCAGATATAGCTCCGTTGCTGTCACCCGCCAAGAGCAGGAATACACTCTTGCCGACCTATGGTGACGAGCGGCCGCTGTATCAGGGTTTGCCACCCTTTATTGCCGACTCTCTGCCCGATTCGTGGGGTAACATGCTATTTGACAAATGGGTCAAGGACAACAAGATACCCCGCAACAAAATCACGCCGCTTTACAAACTGATGTTTATCGGCTCACGAGGCATGGGAGCACTGGAATACGAGCCATACGCCGACGACCTGACCCATACGCACACGATTGATATTAAGTCACTCTACGACCTGTCCTTGAAGATTTTGGAAGACAGAGACAGCATAACTCTTAACGCCAATGAGGGACTCACCCTGCAGGCGCTTCTCGCGGTAGGCACATCAGCCGGAGGACGTCAGATGAAAGCCATCATCGCCATAAATAGCGAGACGGGAGAAATACGCTCGGGACAAACCGACGGGCTCGAGGGCTATGACTATTATATCCTTAAGTTCGGAGATAAGACCATGCCCATTGCCGAGATTGAAACTGCTTATTATAAGATGGCTACAGCTGCGGGGATAGAAATGGAGGAATGTCGGCTCTTTCCGGTAGAGGATACAAACCATTTCCTGACAAAGCGTTTCGACAGAGCGGATGGACAGAAACTCCACGTGCAGACGCTGGCCGCAATAAACCCCGAGGCCCGTAGCTATGAAGACCTCATAGCCACTTGCCGAGAACTGTCAATCTCAGAATCGGAGGTTGAGCAGATTTTCGCCCGTATGGTTTTCAATGTCCTGGCAAACAACACAGATGACCATAACAAGAACTTCTCTTTTCTCCTTGAAGAGAGGGGAATGTGGCGTATCGCTCCGGCATACGATGTCACATTTATCTTTAACACCGACGGCACAGGACCCAACGGCGAGCGAAGATTGAGCATCGGAGGCAAGACAAGCGCTATCACTAAGTCTGATTTGCTTGATTTCGCGGGGGAAAACAACATAAGGAACGCCACCGCGATAATCAACCGCATTACAGACGCCATCAAGAACTTCAACGATTACGCCACTCAATGCGGCATTACCCAACCATGGCGCAGCATCATCCAAAAGACACTGACTGACAATCTGGTATCATTCGGATTGGTTAACAAAGAGGACAGCGACGGTACCACATTCCATGACAATCATGGAAGGACAATCAGCGACCTCTCTATTTCCGTAAATTCCCGAAGGCACTACGACATCACGGTCACAATCGACGGGGAGCGACACAGAAGATTCGTCAGACCTAACATGAGCCTGTATCGTGAATTGATGACGCAAGATATCTTCAACCTCACGATGGAGGAGAAAGTACGATTGGTTGAAGCCTTGTTTCCTATTGCGTGATTTGGAATTTTGACTTAATTTTGAGCGCACAATTCTTGCATTCACGTTTCTTGCATCAACCATGAAATCGAACTCAATCAAAAAAGCCTTGACCACGCTGTGCTGCGCCGTCGCCCTCGGCGTACCCGCCACAGTTTCGGCCGAGGAGCTTCCCATAATAAATCTCCATGTGGAAACCCGCATCGACTATCAGCACGACTGGCTCGACGGCAAAACCGTGAAGGACAATACGGGCTTCGAAGGCAAATACATCTTCTTCCGCGCCGACGGCCATATCAATAACTCACTCAGCTATTCGTGGCGCCAGCGACTCAACAAGCCCCACAAGGATGCCTCGTTCTTCGACGCCACGGACTGGATATACCTCTGCTATACGACAGGCCGATGGAGCCTCTCGGGCGGCAAGGAGATAGTGGCCATAGGCGGATGGGAGTATGACCGCGTGCCCTCCGACATATACTCCAGTTCGGTATTCTGGAGCAATGTCGCGTGCTATCAGTTAGGAACCTCCGGCACATTCCGCCCCACGGCCGATGACGCCCTGACGGCCCAGGTGTGTCAAAGTCCGTTCTTCACTTCCGACGACCGCAACCTCTACGCCTACAGCCTTCGATGGACCGGCTCTCACGGCCTCTTCAAATCTATATGGTCGGCCAATCTGCTGGAATATTGCCCCGGCCACTATATCAGCTATATCTCCTTGGGCAATCGCTTCTCACTGGGCAACGCTTGCCTTGAGCTTGACATAATGAACCGCGCGGCATCACATCAGACCTTTTTCCTGCGCGACATGACCCTGATAGGCGACCTCAGCTACAGAATCACCCCTCAGTGGAAAGTTTTCGGCAAGGTCACCTACGATGTCAACCACACTCACTCTCAGGCCGACAGCTATGTGCTTCCCGGCACCGAGCTCACCATGGCCGGAGGCGGCGTGGAATTCTTCCCACTGAAAAACTCGCGCCACCTCCTGCGCTTCCACGCCAACGCATTCTACGCCTGGGGACGCAACGCCGACCCCGCAGCCGTGATGCAGCGTCACACGGCGCTCCTTGACGTAGGCTT
>CAZNBC010000196.1:0-3515 GCA_964571125.1 uncultured Bacteroides sp. | reverse complement strand
AGCATTTCATTCGTAACGAAAAGGTCGTGGGTTCGAGTCCCACTCGCGGCTCAGACATCCGGGTGCCGTGTCATGATTTGGCACGGCACCCTTCTTTTTTTCAACCATCTATACCTCTTCATCGCAGTATGCAGTTAAAGTGTCTACCTCAGTCCGATAACTTCTTTCTTCTTGCCGGTCCCTGTGTAATCGAGGGCGAGAAGATGGCGCTTGATATAGCCGAAAAAATAGTGTCAGAGTGTCAGCGGCTGGCCATTCCGTATGTATTCAAGGGTTCGTACCGCAAGGCCAACCGCTCGCGTATCGACTCCTTTACCGGCATAGGAGATGAGGCGGCCCTGAAGATTCTGCGCAAGGTGCGTGACACTTTCGATGTACCTGTCGTGACGGATATTCACGCCCCCGAAGAGGCCGAGATGGCGGCCGAGTATGTCGACGTGCTGCAGATTCCCGCCTTCCTGTGTCGTCAGACCGATCTGCTTGTTGCCGCCGCGCGCACGGGCAAGACGGTCAACATCAAGAAGGGACAGTTCCTTTCGCCCGAGGCAATGGGATTTGCCGTGGCTAAGGTGCGCGATGCCGGAGGTACGGATGTAGCCGTTACCGAGCGTGGAGTGACATTCGGCTATCAGGACCTTGTAGTAGACTATCGCGGCATACCCGAGATGCAGAAATTCGGCTGCCCGGTGATACTTGACGCCACCCATTCGCTGCAACAGCCCAACCAGCCCAAGGGTGTGACCGGTGGTCGCCCCGACCTGATAGAAACCATAGCCCGCGCAGGTGTGGCAACCGGAGTGGACGGACTTTTCCTGGAGACCCATCCCGACCCCTCGCAGGCCAAGAGCGACGGCGCCAATATGCTTCCCCTGCATCAGCTGCCCCGTCTGCTTGAGCGCCTGCTGGCCTTGCGGCAGACCATCAACAGCTTCAAGTAGAGCTTGTTGATTCTCATTAGTAATAATGTAGGTAGAGTAGTGTGATTCCCCGTCTTTTCTGTCCGGTTTTGTCCATAGTGCTGATGCTTCTGAGCCTCTCGGCTATCCCGGCATACAGCCAGCCCTCTGTTGATGAGCATTCTCAGAAAGAGGTGCTCCGACAGCTTAAGAGGCTTGATGCGGAGCTGGCCATGCGCAGCTATTATATAGCGCAACGCCAGAGAGGAATAGACTCGCTGAAACGTCTCAACTACAATCATCAGTCGGTAAAAAACTATCTCTGCCTCGGACAGCGGTTCGTGGGCTATCGAAATGACTCCGCCATCGTGTACTATACGCGCGGACTCAACATGGCCCTCAATCTGCCCGATACCACTCCCGCCGTGCGTCTGCGCCTGCTCAGGGCGGAAGTATTGCCTCAGGCCGGATTCCTCAAAAGTGCCATAAGCGAGTATGAGGGGGTTGACCCGGCGGTACTAAGTGATTCGCTTAAGACCTTGTATTACGACACCGGGCGTCAGATGTATTCTTACATAGCCTCGTTCTTCCCCACATTCCCTACCGTAGGGGGCAAGTACCGCACCCTGTCGCATCAGGCACAGATGGAGTTGCTGACCTACCTTGACCCCGCCTCGCCGTGGTACGCGCTCAATCTCGGGGAGGATCTGTACACCCAGGGGGAGTATGGCAAGGCCTGGAAAGTACTTCAGGAGCTGGTTGATTCCTTGCCTGAGACTGAGAATCTGTATGCCCGCGCCACCCACATGCTTGCCGACATATCGCGTATAATGGGGCGTGACAATGACTATGTGTATTATCTCACGCTCTCGGCCATATCCGATACCCGGAGCGCCACTCTCGAGGTGACATCGCTGCAGGAACTTGGTGAATGTATGTTCGCCATAAAGGATGTGGAGCGTGCCCACCGCTACCTGTACACCGCACTGCGCAATGCCGTGGAGTGCCATGCCGAAACCCGTATGCTCCAGACTGCCTACTCGCTGCCTCTCATTGAGTCGGTGCATCAGGCCGAGCTTAAGTCCTATACCAAGGGACTTAAATGGCTGCTTTGGATACTGGGATTCGCATTGGTGGCCCTGCTTGCACTTCTGTTCGTGCTCAGGCGGCAGATGGTGGCACAGCGCCGCCTGCACGTCTACCTCGAAGAGTCCAATAAGGTTAAGGAACTGTACATAAGCCAATTCCTTAATATGTGCTCAGCCTATATCAACAAACTCAATCAGACTTGCAGCCTTGTTAGCCGCAAGATTGCCGCCGGACATGTCGACGAACTTGGGCGCCTTGCCAAATCGGGGAAACTGGTTGAAAACGAGGCAAAGACCTTCTATGACACCTTTGACGATGCCTTCCTTCATATCTACCCCGGCTTTGTAGAGAAAGTCAACGCACTCCTGCGTCCTGAGGAACGCATAGTGCTTCAGGAAGGGGAGCAGCTGAACACCGATTTGCGCATACTCGCCTTCATGCGTCTGGGTATCGAAGAGAGTACCCGCATAGCGCAGATACTCAACTACAGCGTCAATACCATCTACACCTATCGCAATAAGTTGCGCAACAAGGCTATTGACCGTGACACTTTCGAGGTGTCGGTGAAAAGTATAATGTAGGCCAGTGGCTTACGATTCGCTGTCGCTCGACTCCAACTCGTCGTTGTCGTCAAGCTTGAAGTAGTTGGACAGGACAGCTATGAAGTGTGAAATCTGTTTGATGGCCTCCATCGTGTCAGGAGTAATCTCCTTGCCCTGCAGGCGCATGAGCAACATGCCGTACAGCGCGTTGAAGCACGTCTCTATTTCGCCTGACTTATTCTCGCCGGCCTTAGACCTGAGTTCCACGATGTATGGAAGGGTCTTGTAGAACTCGGCGGAGTAGTTGGCAAACTTCGGGTCCTTGAGCAGCGCCTGATGCAGTGCTACGAGTGACGACAATATGTTGCGGTTAATCTGCAGATGTCCTGACTTTTCCACACCTTCGCGGCGCATCATGTCGATGAGCGACTCGTACCATTCGGTCAGTTCCTTGCGTTGCGCGTCGGTGAGCGAGGGGTATTTGTCTATCACGTTGGCCTTTATTTTCTCTATGTCCAGACCGTTGGCGCGTATCTGGTCTTCGATCTGCCACATGTAGATGATATATTCGGCGATGTTTTCTTTACGTATTTTTGATGCTATATACATGGGGAATGAACTTGGTTAGTTGCTGCAAAGTAAACAATTTTTAAAACGTTAAGGGTCATTTCAGCGTGGAAATTCGTAATTTTGTATCTCGCGCCGGAACTATTCCTGCGCCACTCTCCATCATTTTTACTACCCTGTTTTCCTCATGCTCCTGTATCTCAAGTCTCTTCTGCAACTCGTGCTCGCGCCCAAAGAGGGGTGGGAGGATGTGGCCATAGATGACCGCGAGCCGTCGTCACTCACGGCCGCCGGTTTCTTTCCCATACTCCTCATTGCCTCCGCCACGGTGTTCATGGCGATTGTCTATCACATGTCTGTGGAGGTCAGTGTACTGATCCAAAGAGCTGTCGTGATGTTTATGAAATATGCGGTGACGTAT
>CAZNBC010000195.1:0-3516 GCA_964571125.1 uncultured Bacteroides sp. | reverse complement strand
AACCCACGATGGCACGCTGACGTTGGGCCATAATGTGCGCATAGGCTACTTCGCGCAGAACAGTGCGTCGCTTCTTGACGAGAATCTGACGGTATTTCAGACCATTGACGATATCGCCGTGGGGGATGTGAGGCTGAAGATACGCGACCTCCTCGGAGCCTTCATGTTCGGTGGTGAGGAGAATCAGAAGAAGGTGAAGGTTCTTTCGGGTGGCGAGAGGGTACGCCTCTGCATGATAAAACTGCTGCTCGAACCCATCAATCTGCTTATACTTGACGAGCCGACCAATCATCTCGACCTCAAGACCAAGGATATACTCAAGCAGGCTCTGCGCGATTTTGACGGCACCCTCATAGTGGTGAGCCACGACCGTGACTTTCTTGACGGACTGGTAAGCAAGGTGTATGAATTCGGTGGCGGACGTGTGCGCGAGCATCTCTGCGGCATCAACGACTTCCTCGCCAAGAAGAAGGCCGAGCAGGAGGCCGCCGCGAAATAAGCCCCGGGCTATTCTTCTTGCTTTTCGTCACGATTCTGCTTATCGTCGCGCGGCGGCACGGTTGAGGCGTTTCCGTCGCGGGCCGAGATGTAGTGGGGCGACACGAGCTCTATGCCTGCCTCGCAGAATATATCCTGAATATGCTCCATTAGGTCTGACATTATCTCGGGCTGATGGTCTACGTCAACTATGTAGGCGTTAATCTGGTAGCAAGTGTAGTAGTCGTGCAGCTCGGTTTCGAGCACGAAAGGCTGCGGATCTTCAAGCACTCCCCGGGTCATGCGGGCGGCGTCGATGAGAAGTTGATGTACCTGACGCCAGGGCACTTCGTAGCCCACCGTGACGATGGTGTGGATGATGAGGCCGTATCTGCGTGCCGAGGCGCTGTAGTTGACCGTATGCGACGACATGATGAAGGAGTTGGGTATCGTCACCACTTCGTTTTTGGGTGTGCGCACGCGGGTCACGAACGGGGTCTTCTCTATGACGTTGCCCGTAGTGTCATTGAGCTTGATGCGGTCGCCTACCTTGAAGGGGCGCATATAGGTGATGACCAGACCGGATATGATGTTGCCTATCACGGCGCTTGAACCCAGGGAGATGATGAGACCCACGAATACCGATATGCCCTGAAACACTCCCGAGTGTGCTCCCGGCAGATAGGGGTAAATTATGGCCACCATGAATGCGTAGAGCAGGAAACGCACTATGTTGAACGTAGGTTGTGCCCAGTCGGGGTAGAATCCGTGTATCTTCAGCTTCTCGTTCTCTACCTCTGAGGCTATGTAGTGCAGTCCCTTGATGAGGTAGCGCGTGAAGGTCCAGATGACAACGATGATGAAGAGGTTGGGGATGTATTCGAGGATGGAGCAGCCCACCATCTTGATGGGGTCGAGGATATAGCGCAGTATGGTCCAGGCCAATGCTTCGGTCTGCGGGAAAATGGCAAACAGCATGGGCACCGTGAGTATGAGCAACAAGAGCAGCACGGCGTAGCGCACCACGTTGTTGAGCACTATCAGCATCTTGCCCAGTTGGCGCACGTTGAGCAGCTCGTAGTCCCTGATGATAATCGGGCGGAGGCGGCGCTGCTTGAAGCGCACTATCCGGCGCCGCAGACGGCGGAAGAGGTAGTTGGTGAGGCGGCAGAGCGAGTACTGCATCATCAGCACAAGGATGAACAGCACGGTGCGTGTGGCCACGTCAAGGAGGGTCTTGCCGCGCTGAAGGGCATTGAGCTTGTCGGCGATTACAGGGGTGAGGCGCGCGGCGAGTTCACGGCGCGATGTGGCCTCATACACCGCGTCATCATCCGAAATGGTGAGTATGAGGCGGTCGCCGTAGATAACTTCGGTAAACCTTCCGTTGTCAACCACTTGCAGCGAGTCGGCGGATGCGTCCGTATCTTGCCCTATCTTCAG
The DNA here is from genome assembly GCA_964571125.1 of uncultured Bacteroides sp. GTDB lineage: Bacteria > Bacteroidota > Bacteroidia > Bacteroidales > Muribaculaceae > Paramuribaculum. Next base: position 1,596 of record CAZNBC010000195.1, on the reverse strand, counting down.
CAGGGTCTTGCTTACCCACTCCGCACGCTCGGCGGCACTGTAGCTTCCGTGTGAGGCATAGAGCACAAAAAGCGTGTCGCTCTCCACCACTACCGGCACCCCGGCAGTGCGCGGCAGCGAGTCCACCGCCGTTGTGGTTGCCACCGCAGTGATGGTGTCGGCAGCCTGTGCAGAAGCCGTGCACGGCCATATACAGACCCACATGAACACCACCGTGAGGGCCATCAGTATGGCCCTGAGTGGAGCGACAGAATGCTGTCTTATATCGAATATCGTAGTACCGTTAGTCATAGCGCTGTCAGACTTTTCACATCTCACGCGAAATTACAAATAAAATCCGTAGCCGCTCCCCTCTTCCCCTCCCAAAGTTAGAATCGCCCACCCCTTCGGGTGGTGTGTTTAAAAAGTTTGCTAACTTTGCGAGGAGGTAACCCGCACTTACTTTTGGGTAACCATTTCTGAGTCTGGAATGATAATCTGGAATCCTTGGCACGGTTGTCACCGCATCAGCGAAGGCTGTGAGCATTGTTTCATGTATTTTCTCGACGGGAAGCGGGGTATCGACACTTCGCAGGTGACCCGTACATCCAATTTCGACCTGCCGCTGCGTCGTGACCGCCACGGCAACCTCAAGCTCAAGTCCGGGATGCAGCTGTACGTGGGTCTTTCCACCGACTTCTTCGTAGAGGAGGCCGACCCGTGGCGCGATGAGGTGTGGCGCATGATACGTCAGCGCTCCGACATCGCCTTCAGGATATTGACCAAGCGTGCGCATCGCATCCGTGAGTGCCTCCCGGCCGATTGGGGAGACGGCTACGGCAATGTCATGCTCTCAGTGTCGTGTGAGAATCAGCGCAACGCCGACATCAGACTACCACTGCTTCTTGACATTCCCGCGCGCCACAAAGGCTTCATGGCGGCGCCTTTTATCGGGGCGATTGACGCCTCGGAGTATCTGTCGACCGGTCAGATAGAGGAGGTGCTGTGTGGTGGCGAGAACTATGATGGAGCCCGCCCCTGTCATTACGAATGGGTGAAGTCGTTGTCCGAGCAGTGCGCGGCCAACGATGTTACGTTCAGCTTCTTCGAGACCGGCACCGTATTTGTCAAGGAGGGCCGCATCTATCACATACCCTCAAAGCGTGTCCAAAGCACTCAGGCACATAAATCCGGCCTCAGCCACTACAACGGCAAACCGGTGTTTAATCTTACCTCTGTTTCGGAGGGTATCTTCGGCTCCGACACCTATCAGCCCTTCTTCCGCCCCCACTGCGCCACCTGTGGCTCCCGCCCCCTCTGCAACGGCTGCTCCAACTGCGGCAACTGCGCCTCCCCGGACTGATAACTCAGACGATGTGGGCGGGGCCTCTTGTTTATTCAGATATATACTGTTATTTATCCCTGCTTATGCATTTGTAAGCCTTTCTCTTTGTAGCGACAGTGGGAGATGTAGGGGCTTATAAGATGTGATGGTCTCTTCAATCGTTAATATACTGTCTGTCCTCATCAATGAATATTTGTGTATTCAAAAAGAATTCACCAACTTTGTATTGACAATTAGTGTCACAAATGACGCTCGTTGTCATTAGCATGATA
>CAZNBC010000194.1:0-3587 GCA_964571125.1 uncultured Bacteroides sp. | reverse complement strand
CGTTAAGCTCGCGGAGCAGGAACACTTCGATGCGCGCTCCGGTCTTCTCCTTGTTGCCGTAGAGACGTGCGGGAAACACCCTCGTATTGTTGAACACGAAGAGGTCGCCGTCGTCAAAGTACTGGATTATCTCCTTGAATATGCGGTGTTCTATCTCGCCGGTGTCGCGGTGTACTACCATCATGCGGGCCTGGTCGCGTTCCTCGGCGGGATACTGAGCAATGAGCTCTTCGGGAAGGGTGAATTTGAATTGCGAAAGCTTCATAGTCGCTATATATTTTTGCTGTATATTTTATCTTATCGTGATATGATTAGTCTCTCTGTTGTTGCTGCGGTGCGGCGGGGACGTTTTCCTCTTCGGGCATTTCTATCGGCGTGGTCCGCAGCAGTTCGCGTATGGAGTCCACAGTGTGGCAGTCCTCGACACGCACGTCGCCTACACGTGTGCGCCGCAGAGCCGTGAGGTGTCCACCGCTGCCAAGCGCCTCGCCGATGTCGCGGGCCAGTGCGCGGATATATGTGCCTTTGCTGCACACAACCCTCACGGTGATGGATGTCGGACTATATTCCAGCAGCTCTATCTCGTCTATCATCAGGGTCTTGGGCTTCAGTTCCACATCCTTGCCTTTGCGGGCCATCGAGTAGGCGCGCTTGCCGTCGACCTTACAGGCTGAGAACGAGGGGGGAGTCTGCTGAATTAGCCCCTTGAACTTCGGCAGGGTTTCCTCCACCAGTTCGCGGGTGATATGCTCGGTAGGGTAGGTGGCGTCTATCTCCGTCTCAAGGTCAAACGAGGGGGTTGTGGCGCCGAGTGCTATCGTGGCCACGTACTCCTTGACGTGGGCCTGCAGCGAGTCAATGAGCTTGGTGGCTTTGCCGGTGGTCACTATCATCACGCCTGTGGCCAGCGGGTCAAGAGTTCCGGCATGTCCTACCTTGAACTTCTTTATGCCGAGGCGACGGCACAGGATGCCCCGCACCATCTTGACCACATTGAATGAGGTCCACTCGAGTGGCTTGTCAATATAGAGTATCTCTCCTGATACGAAATTCATGTCCTCCTCTATGCGTTTTACCAACAGATACAGAGTATGCCCATCGCTAAGCAGTAGACGGCAAACCACACGAGCTTACCGCGACGCACGATGTCAAGCATCCACTTACATGCCGCGCAGCCCACAAGGAATGCCGACAGGAATCCTACGGCAAGGGGCAGCAGTTCGGCCGAACCGGACCCCTCGCCTCCGATGAGGTCTTTAATTCCCAACAGGGCTTCGCCGAGTATGGGTATGATAACCATGAAGAAGGAGAACTGGGCTATCTTGCTGCGGTCGCATCCCAAGAGAATACCTGTGGCGATGGTTGTGCCCGAGCGGCTGAGACCGGGGGGCACGGCCACGGCCTGGCTACAGCCGATAATGAAGGCGTCAAGCCAGGTTATCTCATGCTGACGGGCCAAAGCGCCCTTGTGCTCGAGCTCGGGACGGGTGCGGAAGTAGTAGGCGAAGGTAAGCAACGCCGCGGTCACTACCAGGCAGATGCCTACAACACGCAGATTGCCTTCATAGAAGCCTTCCACGAAGTCCTTGAAGCAGAGGCCCACGATGGCTATAGGTATGCACGACAGGAGTATCTTGCACACATACCAGAAATCATCGTCGCGCTTGAAGGTGATGAATGAGGTGAAGAGCTTGGAGAATTCACGCCAGAGTACTACAATAGTGCTGAGTACGGTGGCTACGTGGAGCGTTACATCAAACTCCAGTGCATCTTTGCCGGAGAGGTCTATGCCGAGAATCTGACGGAAAATTTCGAGGTGGCCGCTGGAACTGATGGGAAGGTATTCCGAGAGTCCCTGAATAATGCCGAGCATCAGGGCGTCAATCCAATCTATCATAGGGGTTCTGTAGGGCTTAAAGCCTTGTGATGAATTATGTAATCTTAATAGCTTATACGGGGATTATCGCTCGTTTTTCTTGCCGGGCCACATGATGGCTGCTCCCATGAAAAGGAATCCGAGGAAGGCGATAGTAGGCCCTACGACGATGCGGCGCGATGAGAATATGTCGGGGTTAAACTCTGTGGCCGACGAAGCCGAGCCGGCCATAAGCAGGAATCCCGCTATAATCATCACTCCGGCTACGGCCATGAGTATGAAGTTGATACGCTGCAGGGGCAGACGTACATGCTTGCGTGCTTCGGTCTGAGAGTCTGCTGAAGTCATTGAACTTGAATTCTTATTCATAACCTACATTATATTGTACGATAGGATTATATTTCTTTACGTGTTAACGGAAGAGGTGGTCATAGTCGCACCGCAGATAGCGTGTGGCGGCCGCGAAGGAGGATAGGGCGCATATAGCTACGCCGCATACTACCTGACCGCAGCACACCCACATGACATCGTTCCATGTGGTCTGATTCTCAATCTCGGGATAAAGCATGGCCGAGGAATAGACGAGGCCACACAGTATGGCTACGGCAATCATGGCCGCTATCAGTCCGTGGAGTGCGCCGGACAACACTATGGGACGGCGTATGAAGCCGTCGGTGGCTCCAACGAGCTGCATGGTGCGGATGAGAAATCTGCGTGAGTAGATGGTGAGCCTAACGGTATTGAATATCAGCACCACGGCAATGAGGAGTATCAGCGCGGCAATGGCCGTGAGAAACGCGAATACGGTGTTGATGGAGGAGGTCAGTGAGTCAATCATCTCCGTGTGGAGCGTGACGTGACGCACTGCCGGGTGAGTCTTTACCTGCGCCACTATCATGGCCAGTGAGTCGGCATTGGCGTATTGGCTACGCACGTTTACCTCAAATTCGGCGAAAAAGGGGTTGATGCCCAACAGCGCCTCTTCATTATCGGCCTCGGGATTCATGGCCTGCCAGCGCGCAAGCACGTCCTCGGCCGAGCAGTAGCGCACCGACGCAGCGAAAGGCGACCGCATCCACTGGCGCTTCAGGCCGTTGATGTCCGATGCCGTAGCGCTGTCATGAAGTATGGCCACAAACCCCACACGTTCACGTATGGATTCGGCAGCGTTTCGTGCACCAATACCTATCAGTGTCCCTATGCCGAGCAGGAGCAGTACGAGGGTGACACTGATGGTCACCGTGAGCTGCGAGCTCAGCACCGATACGCTTCTGTGGCGGGGTTTTGATGATTTAGTCATGCTCTTGTGCGAGTGCGGATGAGAATTGCAAAATTACGAAATTTTCCCGTATCTGCCCTGCTTGGACCGCCCTAAATTCAAGTAGGCGGTTTTTACCGTTTTTTTCGTCCGATACTTCAAATGTATAAGGACAGACCCTCTCCACGAAGGTGCACTTGACGCGGCTTGCTTTCGGATTGTAACTGATAAGGGGTTGCAAATTTTAAGCAAAAATATTGCCGAGATTGTTTGGAGATTCAGAATTTGTGTATATTTGCATCATCAACGTAATACCAACCAAATCCCTTCCCAATATGAAGAAGCACAATTTTTATGCAGGCCCCTGCATTCTGAGCGAGTACACCATCAAGAATACAGCTGAGGCTGTGATCAATTTTGCCGGCACCGGGCTCTCCGTCCTTGAGGTGTCAC
>CAZNBC010000193.1:0-3603 GCA_964571125.1 uncultured Bacteroides sp. | reverse complement strand
GAGCTCACCGAGCAGCTCGGATGCCAGCTCGGCGAAGTCATAATTGTTGGAGATATGCGGCAGGAACTTCGCGTAAGCGTCTACGTAAGCGTCCCAATCGATACCCATTTCGGGCAGATAGAAACGCTCGCGGGCCTCGTTGCGGAGATACTCCAGAAGATATTCACGCTCCTTGCGGGTGTCCATCTTCATGGATGTGCTGATTGACACATTCTTGATAGACTCGTTCTTGGGAGTCATCTTCTTGATGCTCTTGCCGAGCAGCAATATGTTACCATCCTTGTCCTTCTCCATGTTGACCGACCCGCTGTCAAGTTTCTTCACAAGGCTCACATCGCCCTTGCGCAGATCCTTCTTCCACAGGTCATATCCTTTCTCAAAAGATGAGAGATAGTAAAGTGTCTCGCCGTCGTCAGTAATAACGAAGTCGCAGAGGTCGCTGGAGTTGGGTGTAAGACGCACAATGCGGTCCTGAATACCCTCTATGTCAACCACGATAGGCTTTACACCTGAATTCTCATCGGATGACTTTTCAGACTTCGCATCCTTGTCGGACTTCTTGTCTTTCTTCGCTTTTTTATCATCCTCATCCTTGCCCTTCGAGGCATCCTTCTTCTGCTGCTTCTCGACCTCCTTAAGCAGGGCGTAATCCTCTTCATTGAGACGGAAACGGTCGTAGGCCTCATTGTTGAGGAACACCATCATCACGTCATACTCCGAACCCCATGAAGCATGATTGCGCATACCGTAACGCTCCGAGGCGAAAATAACGGCATTGCCGTCAAGCGCCCAACGGGGACGCTCGTCAAAGTAGCCCGTAGCGGTCAGAGGTACCATCTCGCCCGTAGCCACATTTATTATTGCGATATCGCCGTAGGGCTCGTGGAGAGGATTCATAATCTCGAGCAACAGCCACCGGCTGTCAGGGCTCCAGTATACGTCAAAGCCTCCCGAACGATAGTTTGTGGTGTTACCCGATGTCAGCTCACGAACCTCACCGGTAGTGAGGTCTTTAACCCTCAGTTTATTACGGTCCTCAATGTATGCCAGTTTCTTACCGTCGGGCGACAGCTGCGGATAGGAGCGCTCCACTCCGTCCTCAGGCATAACTACCTTCTCCTCTATCAGGGTGGCATTAGAGAAATTGGGGTCATCCTTACGCACTATTGAAGCACGGTAGATATTGGGGCGACCGGTGCGGTCAGACGTGTAATACAGCTCACGTCCGTCCTTGCTCCACGAGAGTCCATACTCGGCAGCGGGCGTATGGGTAATCTGCTTTATAGAGGGATACTCCACTGAGGTCACGAACACTTCACCACGGTTGGTGAAAGCCACCTGCTTGCCGTCGGGTGACACTGCGGACTCACGCGCCTGACTTACACTTATCTTCTTTTCGGCATCAGCCTCATCCTCAGTGATGTCAATATTTACCTTCTCGGGTGCGCCACCGGGTACGAGGGTATAAATCTCACCATCGTAGGTAAATGCAAGGAGGTCGTTGCCACCGATGCTGAGAAAACGCAGAGGGTGGGTATTAAAATCGGTCAACTGTGTCAGTCGGGCCGGACGGGCAAGGGACGTGCTGTAGAGGTTAAATGACCCTCCATCGCGCTCACTCAGGAAATACAGTGTGGAGCCGTCAGCCGACACAACGGGCCAGCGGTCTTCGCCGTCATGTGAAGTGAGATTGAGATGCTGCCCGGTCACGGTATCGTAGCGCCACACGTCGCGGGTAATGGATGAGGTGTGGTGTTTGCGCCACTTATCCTCAAATCCCTTGACATTTTCATATACGAAGCCATTGCCCTGAGGAATAAAAGCAATATTCTCAGCCGGGGTAGCGAGCACTTGACGTATTCTGCCACCGTCGACAGGCACGGCATACACCTCGGCCTGTACGCGTGTGGGGAATGAGGCACTTGCCGCCGGGTCCTGAATCACAGCCGAGAAATACACTTCGCTCCCGTCCGGCGAGAACGATTCGGGGGTCTCGTTGGCCGAATTGTATGTCAGTCGCGTAGCATGCCCACCGTTGGATGACATGATGTAAACATCCTTCCCTCCGTGACGGTCAGAGGCGAAAGCTATCTTGGAACCGTCGGGCGACCACACGGGGCGGCTGTCATAGCCCGCATTGGTCGTCAGGCGCACAGCCTGTCCGCCCTTGGCATCAACTTTGTATATATCTCCCTTGTAGGTAAAGGCTATTTGCTTGCCGTCGGGCGACAGTTTGACATCGCGCAGCCATAGTGGTGTCACCGCCGACACTCCGGTCAGTGACGACACTGCAAGCAGAGTCAGGATAAACTTCTTCATTTGCAAGTAATTATTATGAGGCGGGGGCCGTCATCGCGCGACCTCCCTAATTTACCACAAATATAATGCTTTTTTCGAGAATAAACCCGCTGCCCCTCATAATCACCATAAACGCGAAAGAGGATGCGCCATGAGTACGACGCATCCTCCACATATCATTTGACAGCGTACATTACGCTATCCATTTTCACTATTCTTCTCCGGACTTATCCTGAGGCTTCTCTTCACCATCGGTTTTATCCTCGCCCTTCTCTCCGGTCTTGTCCTCGGCTTTCGCTTCGGCTGAGAAAGGAGGAGGTGTCGGAGTCACTTCCACTGCCTCAACATCCTCGGGAGCATCGGTAGCGGGAAGTTGCTTCTGCTCCTTCTCACGTGCCGCGAGTATCTCGTCGGTGCGTGACACCCACTGACGCTTACCGAAGATTTTCTCCACATCCTCAGTAAATATCACCTCGCGGGTGATGAGCACATCGGCCAGTTTACCATGTCCTTCGGCATGCTTGCGGAGAATCTCTTTTGCACGCTCATACTGCTCGCTGATGATGCGTGACACCTCTTCGTCTATCATCCTTGCACGTTCGTCGCTGTACGGCTTCGAGAATCCATAGTCCTGACCGGTGGAATCATAATAGCATACGTTGGGCAGACGCTCGCTCATGCCATAGTACACTACCATAGCGTAAGCCTGCTTGGTCACGCGCTCAAGGTCGTTGGCCGCGCCTGTGGATATTCTGCCGAGGAAGAGCTCCTCAGCGGCACGTCCGCCGAGAGTGGCGCACATCTCGTCAAGGAGTGCCTGCGCGGGGGTTATCTGACGCTCCTCGGGCAAATACCATGCAGCACCGAGAGCCTTTCCACGGGGCACGATGGTGACCTTGATAAGAGGATTGGCATACTTGAGATGCCATGATATAGTGGCATGACCGGCTTCATGCACGGCAATAGCGCGTTTCTCTTCGTCGGTAGTTATCTTCGAACGCTTCTCCAGACCGCCAATCACACGGTCAACGGCGTCAATGAAGTCCTGCTTACCCACCTGAGTCTTATTGTGACGGGCGGCAATCAGGGCAGCCTCGTTGCAAACATTGGCTATGTCAGCACCGGAGAATCCCGGGGTCTGACGTGCCAGCAGTTCTACGTCGACAGTGTCGTCAGTCTTGATCTTGCGCAGATGCACATTGAAGATGGCCACGCGGTCGTTAAGGTCCGGAAGGTCTACATATATCTGACGGTCAAAACGTCCGGCACGCATCAGGGCCTTGTCAAGTATGTCGGCACGGTTGG
>CAZNBC010000192.1:0-3612 GCA_964571125.1 uncultured Bacteroides sp. | reverse complement strand
CTACGCCAACCTTGACATACCTCCCTACAAAGGCTTCGTCAACCCCGTCTACACCCTTGTCAAGGATGATCAGGGCAATATCATCGACGTGGCTGTAAGCTACGACGAGGACTATATACCTCAGATGCTCCGCTACTCCAAGGAGTACTCCACACTTCCCCGCTGATTCCATGCAGGTAGTCTACGAGGACAATCATATAATAGTCGTCAACAAGGCCGCGGGTGAAATCGTGCAGGGCGACAAGACCGGCGACAAACCGCTGGTCGAAATCGTGCGCGAATACATCAAGGAGAAGTACCAGAAGCCGGGCAACGTGTTTTGTGGCGTGGCCCACAGGCTTGACCGCCCCGTGGCGGGACTCGTGGTGTTCGCCAAGACCTCCAAGGCCCTGACGCGCCTCAACGATATGTTTCGCAACGGTAAGGTGAAGAAGACCTATTGGGCTATCACGCGCAATATGCCTCCTCAGCCCGAGGGACGTATCGTCAGCTACATCACCTCCACCGAGCGCAACAATAAGTCATACTCCAGCCCCGGGCCGAAGCCCGGGGCCAAGGAGGCGGCTCTCTCGTACCGTCATATCGCATCGTCCGACCGCTATCATCTCCTCGAAATCAATCTCGAGACCGGGCGCAAGCATCAGATAAGGGTGCAGTTGGCCTCCATAGGTTGCCCTGTGCGTGGCGACCTCAAGTATGGCGACAAGCGCAGCAATCCCGACGGAAGCATATCCCTGATGGCCCACCATATCGAGTTTGTCCATCCCGTGAGCGGCAATCTCATATCCCTCACGGCGCCGCTCCCTCCCGACCCTCTCTGGCAAGCCTTCGCCTCGGTCGGATGACAGGTCGGGTGACATAGCCCCCGGGTTGGCGGAGTGGAAGAAAAGCAGTAACTTTGCAAGGTGTGCGGCCACCGGTGACCGGGCCGCGCAGCCGAAGTGTCATTATGTTAGGAATCAAAAGGCTATACCTCTTCATGCTGCGGAGCTTCGTGCCTCTGCTTGTCATGACCTTCTTCATATGCCTCTTTATAGTGCTGATGCAGTTTCTGTGGCGCTATATCGATGACCTTGTAGGCAAGGGCCTGAGCGTGGATGTCATAGCGGAGCTGTTTTTCTACGCAGCCCTCACTATGGTGCCCATGGCTCTTCCATTGGCTATACTGCTTGCCTCGCTCATGACCTTCGGCAATCTCGGCGAGAACTTCGAGCTGACAGCCATGAAGGCCTCCGGAGTATCGCTCATACGCTCCATGCGTCCCCTGATGTGGCTCATGGCGTTTATCGCCATCGGAGCATTCTTCTTTCAGAACAATGTACTGCCTGTGGAGCAGACCAAAATGTGGACGCTCCTCTACTCCATGCGTCAGAAGTCGCCCGAACTGGATATCCCCGAGGGGGTGTTCTACGACCAGATTCAGGGCTTCAACATATTCGTGGAGCGTAAAAACCGCGACACGGGTGTGCTTTACGATGTGATAATCTACGACCTTTCCAAGGGCTTTGACAACGCCAGTGTGATACTGGCCGACTCCGGCAAACTCGCGTTCTCGGAGGATAAGACCCACCTGTTCCTCACCCTATGGCACGGCGAGCAGTTTGAAAACCTCAAGCAGGCCGCCCAAAATATGCGCAATGTGCCTTACCGCCGTGAGTCCTTCGACTTCAAGGAGGTGATGATGAAGTTTGACGCCAACTTCAACCGTATGGATGAGGAGGGCATGCGCAGCCAGTATGTGGGTAAGAATATCGCCGAGTTGCAGGCCACGATTGACTCCGTCAATGCGCGCGTTGACTCTATCGGCACCGGGTACGGTATGACCGTAAGGGAATATCCCTACATGGGCCTGCCGTATTACAAGACCGACTATCGCAACGACTCCGTGGTGCGCTATCATCAGCCGCCTGTGTATGCCGGGCCTCCGCTTGACATCGACTCGCTGTTCCGTGGCCCCACGTCGGGCTACGCCGCGTCATATCTCAACGTAGCGCTCAACAAGGCGCGACGTATGAAGAAGGAATATGAGTTTAAAGGCCTTGTGATGCTTGACGACCGAAAGACCATACGACGCCATGCCATAGAGCTTCAGAAGAAATTCACCCTCTCCTTCGCCTGTATCATATTCTTCTTCATAGGTGCACCGCTCGGCGCGATTATCCGTAAGGGCGGTATCGGCACGCCTCTGGTAATCTCCGTACTCCTGTTCATAGTCTATTACATCATAGACAACGCGGGCTATAAGATGGCGCGTGAGGGGCATGCCGAGGTATGGCAGGGAATGTGGCTGAGTTCGGCGGTACTTTTGCCGCTTGGAGTGTTCTTTACATGGAAGGCCGTGAATGACTCGGCCGTGTTCAACAAGGACGCCTATGTCAACTTCTTCCGTCGCTTATTCGGCACCAACGAGGTGCGCCGACTTGAAGTGAAGGAGGTCACCATGGTTGACGTCCGCCCCGAGGAGGCCGTAGCTCGCCTTGACACGCTCACTGCCGATTGCCGCCGCTTCCTCACCGAAATGCCCGTCCGCCAGAGCTTCACAGCCTACTGGCTCAAGGGGTATTCGCGCGAAGCTATCCATAAGCTCCGTGCCGAGGTGGAGAGCACGGTGGAATACATCTCGAATTCCCCTGACCGCATGGTGGTGCTGAAGCTTATGGACATGCCGGTGCTGCGCAGTCTGTGGCTCTATCATCCAACCAATTACCGCTGGGCTGCATGGATTGCCATCGCCCTTGCTCCGCTGACATTCTGGATTTACCTCGCGGGAGTACGCCGGCAGCGTCTCCTCCGCGCCGAGATAGAGAATGTGGAGGCCGTATGCCGTCAGCTCTACGAACTTATCGAAAAGGGCGGCGCTGACACCTCCGCAGAAAATAACCCGATATAATCAACTGATAATAAGAAAAAACGATATAATTATGAGCAAACCTATCCACCTTGATACTGTTGAAGAGGCCCTTGACGACCTCCGTCAGGGCAAGTTTGTAGTAGTGGTCGACGATGAAGACCGTGAGAACGAGGGCGACCTCATAATGGCTGCTGAGAAAGTCACACCTGACAGCATCAACTTCATGGTGTCGAAGGCTCGCGGCGAACTGTGCGCGCCCATCACCATCTCACGCTGCAAAGAGCTTGACCTGCCCCATCAGGTGACCGACAACACCTCCATGCTCGGCACCCCTTTTACCGTCACCATTGACAAACTGCCCGGATGCACCACCGGCATCAGCACTCACGACCGCGCCGCCACCATTCAGGCGCTCGCCGACCCGACATCCACTCCCGAGACTTTCGGCCGTCCCGGCCACATCCATCCCCTCTACGCTCAGGATGAGGGTGTGTTGCGCCGTCCGGGCCATACCGAGGCCGCCGTTGACCTCGCCCGTCTTGCCGGACTCTATCCTGCCGCCACACTCATTGAGATACTCAACGAGGACGGCACCATGGCCCGCCTGCCTCAGCTGCGCGAGAAGGCCGACGAATGGGGACTGAAACTCATCTCCATCCGCGACCTCATAGCTTATCGCCTTAAGAACGAATCAACCGTAGAGATGGGCCCCGAAGTGGATATGCCCACCGCCTACGGTCATTTCCGCCTCATACCCTTCC
>CAZNBC010000191.1:0-3623 GCA_964571125.1 uncultured Bacteroides sp. | reverse complement strand
ACGCTTGGTCTCGCGGGGGAAGAAGTCGGTGTAGAGCACTCCGAGGTAGTTTCCGTCAGGGGTGGTCACCTCGTAGGCTTTCACGTCGGGGTGATAGACGGGGATGTCTTTGTTTTCAGTGAATTGCAGGCCGGAGAGTTTGGTGGCAAGGCCGAATACGCCGTCGACCACGTTGGACAGTTCGAAATAGGGGCGCATCTCCTCCTCGTTGTAGCTGTAGCGGGCCTCGCGCAGCTTGTTGGAGTAGTAGCTATAGTCCCAGGGCTGAATCTCCACGGGCTTGCCTTCGAGCGATGAGGCATATTCGTTGATGGCCTCAAACTCCTTGCGCTGTGCGGGGATATAGGCGTCGCGCAGGTCGTTGAGTAGCTTGAAGACATTCTCGGGCTTCTCGGCCATGGTGTTTTCAAGCGAGTAGTGGGCATAGGTGGGGTAGCCGAGCAGATTAGCTATCTGTCGGCGGGTGTCGGCTATTTGCTTCATCACCTCCACGTTGTTATACTCGCCCTTGATGTTGCGGCCGTTGTAGAGGCGGTACATCTTCTCGCGCAGGTCGCGGCGGTCGGAGTACTTCATGAAGGCCATGTAGGTGGGCTGGGCGAGTGTGAAGAGATACTGACCCTCCTTGCCCTTCTCCTTGGCGGCAAGAGCGGCGGCTTCAACGATGCCTTCGGGCAGTCCCGAGAGGTCGTCGGCAGTGAGCCAGATTTCGTAGGTGTTCATCTCCTTGAGCACATTCTCACCGAAGCGTGTGGCGAGTTCGCTCAGCGTAGATGACAGGCGGCGATATGTGTCGCGGTCGGCACCTTCGAGGAGGGCGCCGTTGCGGGCAAATGAGTCGTAGGTGTTCTTCAGGAGGGTTGCCTGCTCGGGAGTGAGGGTGAGTTTGTCGCGGTTGTCATACACGTTGCGCACGCGCTTCCACAGGGCCTCATTGAGCGACACGGTCGTGGAGTAGTCGCTGAGCTTGGGGCTCACGCGGAGCGAGATATCCATCATCTCGTCGTCGCTGAGGGCCGACAGGAGAGGGTAGAACACATTGAGCACGCGGTCAAGGTCCTTGCCCGAGCGTTCGAGGGCTTCGATGGTGTTTTCAAACGTAGGAGCCTGAGGGTTGGAGGTGATGGCGTCAATTTCGGCCAGGGCCTTGGCTATGCCCGCGTCAATGGCGGGCTCGTAGTCAGTCACCTTTATTTCATTAAAGGGAGGAGTATTGTGAACGGTGTTGAATTCCTGCGCAAAGGGATTGGAGGCAGGAATGTTCTGAGTCTGTGCTTGCATTGTGGCTGCTGTAATAAGGGTTAATACGGCAAAAAAAGTTTTTCTCATTGGAGATTATATACGTGAAAGATGATGGTTTGGTTTCATTTATTGTTGAGTCCGGCGATGGCTTTGTCGGCCACGATGTCAATTAGCAGTGGATCGGCCCCAAGCTCAATGAGAATGGGTCGGTCGGAAGCCAGTTCGGCCTCGAAGCGGCGCACATCGTAGTCGGTGTGGCGCAGTACGTTTCTGTAACGCTCGAGTGCTTCCTCGGGGTTGCCTGACACGAGGCTGAGGTGGCCCATATTGAGCATATCGGTGATGTTGAGCGCGTCTTCGCGGGCTATGCGGTCGTAGTATCTGCGGCTGCGGTCAAAGTCGCGCGTAAGCAGGGCGCACCACGCTATGGGGCGCATGCACTTACGGGGTGAATCCCCCTCGAGGAACTCCACCTTGGAGTAAAGGCGCAGTGCCTCGGCATAGCGCTTGGTGTGGAGCATACATCCCGCCAGATTGAAGGTGATGCTGATATTGTCAGGCTTCATGCGGTCAAGGCGCTGATAATACTCCGTGGCCTCCTCGTAGCGTCCCAAAAGTTTAAGTATCTGGGCTATGCGCTGTGTGGTCCACACGCCAGAGTCAATCAGGTCGGCCCGTTCGTACCACATCAGGGCCTCCTCAAGGTCGCCGAGCTGCTGCAGTGAGTAGGCGAGTTTCTGATACATTGATGCGTCGGGCGCACTGTCGTCGGTCAGGCGGCGGAATATCTCGGCCGCTTCGCTATAATATTCGCGCTTAAAGTAAAACTCGGCCAGTACCATAAGGGTGTCGCGGTCAGACAAGGCCTCGTCGGCATACTTCACCCCCACGAGATTGACCGGAGCGGCAAACGGGTCGGTAAACTCGCCCTTACGGCGGAACAGGCGGAAGAACCGGTAGAGGTCCTGGATATATCGGTTGGCGGCCTGTTCGCGCGATGCGGCTTCGGGGAAGAGCGCCGACATGTTCTGTTGCAGCATCATGTCGGCATGTGCGCTGAGCTGGCTTTCCATCATGGAGCGTTGCGCCGCTGGAATCATGCCGAGCGAGAATACGAAGGAGTATTTGTCGCTGTCGCACAATGCCGGAGAGGCTCCGATGGCATTGATAAGGCTCTCAACCCCTTTGCCGGCCGAGGCCACCGATGTGTGATCGGTGTGGAAGGGGAGAAACCAGTTGCTTATGGTGTTGAAGAACGGGAAGGTTTTCAGATTGCCGAACGAGCTCATCATGACGTCAGCTCCCTCCTGTTGCAGTTCCGACATCTTGCGCAGTTTGTCGCCGATGGCACTCTTGTCGAGCATATCCATCCATTCGGGATTCTGTTCGGGGTTGAGCAGGTCGTCGAGCGTAGCCTTATCCTCGCCGGCCATGCGGTCGAGCTCGGGGCGCAGCTTCATCAGCGACGGGCCGATATCTTCGCGTATGGTGCGGGTTATCTTTTCGGTATCGCGTGTGCGTATGAATTGCATGAACACCATCTTTACGTCGCGGGCCCAGCCTTTGTGTTCGGTCAGCGCCTCACCTACGGGGATGAAGTGGCGCATACCCGCCATGCGGTCGCGGTGGCGCCACATCAGCAGCAGGAGTGCGCACAGCGCCGGCATCTCCAGGTCGCTATCGCCGCTCAGATAGGGTGAGGCGAGGAGCAGCAGCCTGCGCTCGTCGCACACTTCCATGCCTCCGAGCATCACGGCCGACAGAATCAGGCGGCGGAAGTGGACCGGAAGGGCGGGGGAAGAGAGTATCGAGGCGATGATTTCCTCATCGGAAGGGGTGAGGGGAAATGCCGTCCAAATGCGGTTGAATATGGCGGTCTCAAGGCGTTCCATCTCGGGTTGAAATTTCTCCGATGCGGCGGTGTTGCCCGTGAATGAAGCCATAGAAGCCTTGGAGGCCACGGCAGTGTATTCGTTTACCAGCTTTGCAAGCGAGTCGGCCGGCTGCAGATTCTCATACCGTAGTGTGGAGAAATACAACGAGGGGTCGTCAATTGACTTGACGTTGCGGGTAGCCTCGTCGGCAATAGCACGTGCCTCGTAGACGATACGTGCATACATCTTGTCACGCTCCGGGTCGGCTGCGGCGCGCAGGGCATAGTCGCTCATCAGGTTGTACTGATTCTGCAACTCCTCAAGGCGGTGATGCAGCTGCCAGGGGGCCTTGGCCAGCGTGAGATATGACTGGAGCGCGGCAAGGGCCTGAGTCATCCTGTGATGGCTCAGCGAATTGTTAAAAAGGGTATATGAGTTTTTGAGTTCGTCGGATTTGACCATGCGGTATAGTTACTTATTTTACAAAGATAATAAATAGCGCCCAAA
>CAZNBC010000190.1:0-3625 GCA_964571125.1 uncultured Bacteroides sp. | reverse complement strand
TCAAATCCCGAGCTGGGTTCGTTTTGTTCGTCTTCGATGCGAAGGCCGGTGACTTTTATGACACCGCCACGGGGTTGGTTCTTCATCTGATCGGATATGTCGAAGTTAAATTCTACGGTTTTACCGTTGCGGAGCAACACTTCGAGATTGAGCGTATAGGGACGGGCAGGGGTCTCGGTCTCGATACGTCCGTAATAGATATCTGGGAAGCCCGGAACACCGAAAGAACGTACCTGAGCCTGACAGCCATCGGCCTTGACACTGCAGTCGAAGAGGATGATGGATGTCTCTTCTGAGGTGACACCGGTGCGGAGGTAGACCGACTCGGCCACACCGCCGATAGCACCGCGGGCGAGCGCTACATGCTGAAGTCCGTACTCAAATTCGTAGGTGATATGATAGGTATATACGAGCGGCTGCATCTTGATGGACAGCTCCTTCGTATCGTGATTCTTGAGCGCGGGCATATCCTCGACATACGCCGAGTAGAGTATGTCCGGGGGATTGGTGGTGCGTGAGTCCCTATAGGTCTCGTACATGACGGCAAGTGAGGCTCCCGCACGCGAGCGCGAGGTAGCTGCTGCGCGGGCATCGTTGAGCGAGGCCACGTCAGAGAGGATGATGTACTCGGTGTCGCCGTTGTAGAAAAGCATAGAGCGGCTTTCTCCGGCCCTTACTATGAAGCTTTTGCCGTCGGGCGACACGAATCCGTCGCTCTTGCGACCATCAGGGAAGTAGCTCACCATATTGATCCATTCGGGCACCCAGGGACGGAGTTCGTCGTAGTCGCAGCCGAAATAGTCCCGGTCCCAACTGTCCTTATGATAGAAACCATAGTCGCGCTCCCACTCCCGCTCCCACGTGAACTGCACTTCAAGGACGGGGTAGTGGTCGTAGCACAACTCCTGACGACATGAAACCAACATCGGCAACATGGCGAGCACCACAGCTATTATGTCATATCTGTGTCTCCTCATAGTGCCATGTTAACGCGTTTGGGTTTGTTGACTTCAAGAAAGCGCCATGCAAGAGAGAACTTCAGCCTTATGGGGCCGAAGTAGTTCATCTCCTTTGTACGCAGATATACATGGTGACCCTCGATGGGTTCATAGTCCTTGTAGCGGGTATACATGTAGCCTGCACCGACCTCGGCATCGAACGAGAGGGTGCGGTTTATGGGCCACATGTAGCCGAATGAAAGTCCGGTCATAACGCCCCAGCCGTAGTGTCCGGGAGTGCCGTTTTCGAGGTCGTACCAACCGCCTCCGCCTATGAGGCCCACATACATGCCGTGGAACGAAGCGCGGGGCTTGATCCAATAGCGTCCTGCGGCGTCAAGTACGGTGATACGGTAGCTCTTTTCGTGCTTATAACTGCCCCATCCGGCCCAGTTGCCTTCGACGGCCACCGACCAGTGCTTGCTGATAAGCCACTCAAACTCAAGGTTGGGCAGGAGGATTCCGTACTCCAAAAGGTTTGTCTTGAGTGCGAAAATGTGATGGGGAGGGGTTGTGATTTCATCCGTGCCGACCGATGATTCCGGAAGAGTTACCTCTTCAGCCGGTTCACTGACAGTGATGATTTCCTCGGTTATTACTTCGGTAGCTACAACACTGTCAACCGCCTCTTTAATGCTATCCTGAGGCAGCTGTTGCGACGCCGGCTCGGCAGATACGGTATCTGCGGGAGTCGGTTCCTCAGCAACTTCGGGGCGGAGATAGAGGGCA
Organism: uncultured Bacteroides sp.; assembly: GCA_964571125.1. Lineage (GTDB taxonomy): Bacteria > Bacteroidota > Bacteroidia > Bacteroidales > Muribaculaceae > Paramuribaculum. The sequence goes on along the minus strand of CAZNBC010000190.1, from coordinate 1,898 downwards.
ATGGCGAGAGTGTTGCGCAGCGAGGGGAAGAGTTTCTCGTTCATCCAACGCCAGGGAAGACCACCCTGCAGGTTCATGAGCTTTCTGCGTCGTCCGCTTACCTGACGGCCATTTGCGTCGGTAACCCATATCGGGGTGTTGTCTATGATATCCAGTACCTCGGCCTGTGCGGGCACCTCGGGGGTATTGGCAACCACGCGGCGGAGTTCATCCCAGGCCACACCGTCGGGTCTTGCCTCGATAAGGTCGGGGCTTATGCCGTAGCGTTGGGTGAGGATGTCGGTGATGGTGGCGCAGCGCTTTTCGGCAAGGCGCTTGTTGTAGCTTTCGGAACCCTCGGGAGAGGCGTATGAACGTACGATGATTTTGTCAAGTTTTTGCGCTTCATAGGCAGCACGAACCGTTTCGATGAATGAATCCATCGAAACGCCATTGCCATGGAATGCAGGAACGAACTGCGATTGGCCTATCTTGAAGTATACCTTTACCGAGTCGGACGATTCCTGTCCGAACGCGAATACGGCAGCGAAAATAGCAAGTGTAAGCGCAAAAACCTTTTTCATACTAAAAGATTCCCAAATTATCCGAGTTATTTCTCGGTGGAACTATCTTTTGCAATACAAAATTAATAATTATCCATCTTTCTTTATATATAAATGCACTTGTTATATTTTTTTAACATTAGACGTTAAAGATGTTAATACCCCCCCCTAAAGCATTAAATATCAATTAAATACATTCTTACAACACCCCTAAACATGATTGATAAACAATAAGGCGATGTGCAAAAATACTTTACATCGCCTCATTGTAATTCAATAATGTCTCCTTTAGCGTCCGGTAGATTGCAGATAGGTGAGCTTCTTTATCTGAAACTGACCGTAGGCATCGACAAACCTATCCTGCGACTGCAGGTATAGTGTCTGGGCGTCAAGCAAATCGGTGACGGTAGTCGTGCCGGCCTTGTAGAAGTTTTGGTTGAGACGGAGATTCTCTTCGGACTGTGCGATGGACTCCTGCGCGATACCCATCTGTGTGTAGGCCGTATTCAGGTCGTTCCAGGCATTTGTCATGGCTATTATGAGCATCTGCGAGTCATCTTCGAGCTGTATGCGCGCCATCTGAGTATCAAGCTTTTTCTTCTTTATGTCGTGTGAGCCACCCCACCAGTCGGTCAGGGGCACGCTGACAGTGACGTAGACATTGGCAAACGTGTGGCCCTGGTCAAGGAGGTGCTCATAGTTGTAGCTCGCTCCGGCCGCAACCATAGGCAGGTTGTTTCCCACGGCCATCTTCTGTTCCAGTTCCTTAGCCTTCACGTTTTGGGTAAGAAGTCCGTGTGCGACAGTCTGTCCGAGGCAGTCCTCGGGAGCACGGTAAATGTCGTGAGGAAATTCGGGCATCACGCCGACGGGAATGTCGGAAGCCACATCCACCGAGCCTGAGGTGCCTTTGCCTACATACTGCGACAGAAGCATGCGCATCACCGTAATACCGTTGTCGAGTTCGCTCTTGGCCACGAGCATCTCATTTCTCTTAAGTTTTACTTCGAGGAGGTCGTTGGTTGTGGTCACTCCTGCGTCGACGTAGCTCTGCACCTGGGCGGTCAGGGTGTCAAGCATGGCTATGACATTGTCAAGCGTGCGGTGCTTGGAGTGGAGCGACACGAGTTGCCAGTAGTATTGTTCCACGCAGCGGCGCACTTCGTCGGAGGTCATGCGCTGCTGCAGTCGGCTAACCTCTTCGCCTACATGAGCCAGACGGTTGCCGTTGACGATGCGTCCGCCAAGAAATATCGGCTGTATGAGGTTGATACCGGCTATGGAGCCTTTCTTCAACAGGCTGATGTTGAAGTCAATATCCTGCAGTCCTGTGCCAAGCATTGACAGCGGGAGATC